>JAFAKZ010000026.1 GCA_019234745.1 Burkholderiales bacterium | reverse complement strand
AACGTTGCCGCCGATCACCGAGCCGCGGCCGATGGTGATGCGGCCAAGAATCGTTGCTCCGGCATAGATGACCACATCGTCTTCCACGATCGGATGGCGCGGCTGTCCACGCTCCAGCACGCCCTGCTCGTCGACCTCGAATCGCTTTGCGCCGAGAGTCACTGCCTGGTAGAGGCGCACGCGTTCACCGATGATGGCAGTCTCGCCGATCACCACACCGGTGCCGTGGTCGATGAAGAAACCGGGGCCGATCTGAGCCCCGGGATGAATGTCGATACCCGTTTCCGCATGCGCCTGCTCGGCAACGAGTCGCGCGAGCAAGGGCAGCCCTAGTTTGTAAAGCTCATGAGCCAGGCGATGATGGATGATGGCGAATACGCCGGGATAGCAGATGAGGACCTCGTCGACGCTGCGCGCTGCCGGGTCGCCGTCGTAGGCTGCGACAACGTCCGCATCGAGCGTCGCCCGTACTTGCGCCAGGTCGGCCGCAAACTGGCGTACCAGCTCGGCCGCCTTGGCATCGATGCCTGTTACTTCGCCACCATGACGGGCGAAGTGGCGCAATTCAAGCCTTACCTGCTGGTAGAGAGAGTTGAGTGCCTGATCGAGTGTGTGGCCGACGAAATAGTCCTCGGTCTCCTGGCGCAAATCGGGTGGCCCAAGGCGCATGGGAAACAAGGCCGCACGCAAACCTGCCAACACGTCGCGCAATGCTTCCTGCGAGGGTAGCTCCCGACCGCCAACGGAACGATGACGTTGCTGGCTGTCACGCCAGCCACTTCGCACCTGCTTCAGGCTTGCCACCACCTCGGCCAACTGCCAGTCCGGCGCAACATTCGGCTCTCTTGAGTCTACCCAAGCACTTTCGCCCACCTCCGGCACTCCATCGCTGTTTATCGCCATAGGGAATAACCATAGATCAAAATGGATTTGATGGCTAGTGCGTCACTATGTCATTGCCATGTGACTCATTGATGTTACTAACATGACAACGCCGGGCGGTGAGCCCGGCGTTGGAGGAAAACTAGTTCAGTCCTGGGTCCAGGGCAGGCCGGCGTGGCGCCAGCCGCCCAATTCACCGCGTTGCTGACGGTCGTTTATCTCGCCCTCAAAGCCTTCCAACACGTTGAAGGCTGCGGTGAATCCCGCCTTTGTCGCCGCTTCCGCTGCCAGCGCAGAACGCTTGCCGCTACGGCATAGCAGTAGCACGGGCCGGTCCTTGGCGACCTTGGCCTCGAGCTCTTTGACAAAGCGCGGGTTGCGCGTCAAGGCTGTGCCGCTGGCCCATGCCACGTGCAGCGTGCCAGGGACCAGGCCGACAAACTTGCGCTCTTCGCCCGAGCGTACGTCGACCAATTGCGCCGCACCGCTCTGAAACAGTGCCCATGCGTCACGTGGCGTGATGCTGCCGGCAAAGGGAACACCGTCAGTCTCTGCCGCCGCGCGCGCCTGCGCGAAGACTTTATCCGCGTCCGGCGCCTGCCGAATAGCCGCATCGATGGCGCTTTGAGCGGTAACTTCTGCTGGGATTGCTGCTGACATCGTCATTGTCCTTCCTGGAGTGCAGCACTGGATGCTGCGATATGTGACGTCAGCTTATGACGAGTCGAAAGATAAAATAACTAATAAAAAGCAGTTTCTTTATCTCAAACTGGAATAAGCCACATTGGCGCGCTTGAAAGTCTCCATCTTCGACTCCTTTCCTTGCGCACCAACATTCGCCAGCCCGCTGTTTCATGCCCAGCAGCATGTAGGCTTCGGTGTTGCATTTTCAACTCCCACGCCAAGGCCCCACGAGGCGCAAGATAGATGTAAGTACTTTTAATACAGCAACTTACACAGAAATTGCCGGGCGCAATGTGAATGGCACAGCGGTTGCTCAACATAGCGTCCACTCACAAGAAGTGAAAGCCAAGACCAATGACGCCCTCTCGCCTTTCCATTGCCCTTGCGGCTGCGCTAAGTGCCGGCGCCCTGCTTGCCGCAACCGCACCTGCAGCACCGGCCCCCAAGATCGACTTCAGCCAGGTCAGCATCAAGACCACCAAGCTCGCCGACAACTTCTATACGCTGGAAGGCCAGGGCGGGACGATCAGCGCCCTGACCGGCCCCGACGGCGTATTCCTGGTCGATTCGCAATTCGCCCCGTTGACCGACAAGCTTGTAGCAGCTATTCGACAGATTTCCGACAAGCCCATCCGCTACCTGGTCAACACGCACCTGCATGGCGACCACACGGGTGGCAACGAGAACTTCGCCAAACAGGGTGCGATCATCCTCAGCCGCGACCAAGTACGTACGCGGCTGGCCCACCCGGGCCCTAATGCCGACGGCACGCCAGGCAATCCTGCCACTGCCGACGCGCTGCCTAGCATTACCTACGATGGCCCAGTCACCGTGCATATCGACGGCGAAGACGTGCAGTTGCTGCCTATCCGCAACGCCCATACCGATGGGGATACGCTGGTCAGTTTCCCTGGGCACGACATCCTAGCCGTGGGCGACTACTACCGCGGCGTAGGCTACCCCTATGTCGATATCGCCAACGGCGGCACGCTCAAGGGCTTGTTGGATGGCCTCGGTGCCACCATCGGCCGCGCAGGCCCGCACACGCGAATCATCCCGGGCCATGGCCCTGTCACTGATCGCAATAGCCTCGTCGCGCAGCGGGACCTGGTCATTGCGGTGCGCGACAAGATCGCCACGCTGGCGGCGCAAGGCAAGACACTGGACGAAGTGATCGCCGCCAAGCCCACGGCCGATTTCGATGCGCAGGTGCCGAACGGGTCTCAGACGTCCGAGCGTTTCGTGCGTTGGGTCTATGCCGAGGTCAAGGCCAGTCACTGATCAAGTCGGCAACGAATAAGGGGATAGATATGAGCGCAAGTCACACCCACACGCCGGCAGCGCCCGTTGGTCTGCCGAATTTCCTGCGAGAACTCTGGCAGAAGGAAGACTGGTGGGCCGTATGGCTCGGCCTGGGCATCGTAGTGGCGGCCTGGCTGCTGTTTGCCCACGGCAGCAGCCTGAAGTGGTTGGCCGTAACACCGGAGAAATGGACCGACCTCGGTCAGCTCGCGCACCATTTCGCCACCAACGCCGTGCGTTACGCCGCGCAATTTGCTTTCTGGTTGGCAGCCATCACCCTCGTACTGGGGACGCTTCGCTTCAAGCCCGCGGAGTTCGTCCCTTCCTTTATCTTCGTCTATCTGCTCGCGGTGCTTGTGTTCGCGCTCGGGCAGTGGACCAAGGCCAATTACTACAATCTGGAGCCACCCTTGGTGGCACTCCTGCTTGGCCTGTTCATCTCCAACGTCATTGGCCTGCCCAAGTGGCTTGATGCTGGGTTCCGCGTGGAGTTCTACATCAAGACGGGCATTATCCTGCTCGGTGCCACGGTGCCCTTTACCCTGATCGCCTGGGCCGGGCCGACCGCCATCCTGCAGGCGTCCATCGTGTCGCTTACTACCTTCCTGGTCATCTTCTTCGTTGCTCGCCGCCTCGGCCTGGAACGCCAGCTCGCCGCCGTGCTGGGGGCCGGCGGTGCGGTCTGCGGCGTATCGGCGGCCATTGCGGTGGCCGGCGCCGTTGGTGCCAAGAAGGAGCATGCGCCCGTGGCGATTACCGTGGTCATCGTCTGGGCAATCGTCATGATCTTCGCCCTACCCTTCGCGTCCCACGCATTGCATCTGCCCACCGGCGTAGCCGGTGCATGGATCGGCACCTCGGAGTTCGCCGACGCCGCCGGTATTGCCGCCGCGCAAACCTATGGTGGCTACGCCGGCCAGGATGGCATTGCCGGTACGGGCGACCAGGCGGTATGGGCGTTCACGCTGATGAAGGTAGTGGGCCGCGACGCTTGGATCGGCATTTGGGCCTTCGTGCTCGCCATCGTCTCCATCACCCGCTGGGACGAGGCCGATAGCGGCCGCAAGGCTGATGCCGGTGAAATCTGGCGCCGCTTCCCGAAATTCGTGCTCGGCTTCCTTGCCGCCTCGCTGATCGTGACGTGGATTTCGCACGACTACAGCATCGCCGACTACAACAAGCGCGTCGTGCCGACCTTGGTCGGGCCGATCAAGGACCTGCGTACCTGGGCCTTTATCTTCTGCTTCCTGAGCATCGGGCTTACCACGCGCTTTCGCGACCTGGTGTATGCAGGCCGCAAGCCCTTCCTTGCCTTCACGGCCGGAGTCGTCGTCAATGTCGCGCTGGGCTTCGTGCTGTCGACTGTCGTATTCGGCGCACACTGGGCTGCATTGACGCGCTAGCCATGGAGATAGCGCTAAGGCAGTGCCGCAACTGCACGCATTTCCTGAACGACCCGCACCAGCTGGAGCAGCTGCTGCCCGGCCTATCCAGCCTTAGTTCGGCCCATGCTTCGGTCCGGACTGAAGATGGCCTGTGCAATCAACACGGGAGGTACCTGACGGCGAGTTCCATCTGCCGCAGTTACCAGCCCACCAGCGACCCAGACTCGGCTACCCTAAAGTAGTATGAACACTGGCCCCGCCCTGCGGGGCCAGCTCATTTTACGGGCATGCTACATATTATTAAACGTAATTATGAAAATGCTTTTTATTCTTTTTTGAATATATTGAATACAGTACAGTGGTACCGATCCTTTCGACTGCCAGGTGCGCCATGACACAGCACTACGCCCAAACCTTGCTATCACTGCCGACCGCCAGTGTCCAACCCTTGTCGATACGCGCCAAGGCACTGGTCTTCAACGACCCCGCCTCGCGCAAGGTATTGGACACCCTGGAGCGTATCGGCCCCTCTGAAGCACCCGTGCTCATCATCGGCGAAACCGGCACGGGCAAAGAACTGGTCGCACGTCATGTGCATTCCTTGTCCCGTCGAAAAGGACCATTCGTTGCAGTGAATTGCGGCGCCATCAGCGAGCAGTTGGCCGAAAGCGAGCTATTCGGCCACGAGGCCGGCGCCTTCACCGGCGCGACCGGCCGACGCGAGGGCTGGTTCGAGGCGGCCGACAACGGCACCCTGTTTCTCGATGAGATCGGCGACTTGCCGCTGCCGCTGCAGGTCAAGCTGCTGCGCGTATTACAGGAGCGCGAAGTCGTGCGCATCGGCTCGCGCAAGGCCGTTCCCGTCAATGTGCGCCTGGTCGCCGCTACCAACGTCGACCTGGCGCAGGCCGTCAGCGCTGGGCACTTCCGGCTGGACCTGCTCTACCGCCTCAATATCGCGCAAGTCAAACTTCCGCCGCTGCGCGAACGCCCGGGCGACGTGATGCCGCTGGCCGAATACTTCCTCGACATGTACGCCAACAAGCTTGGCACGAGCCTACCCGCCGTTGCGGATACAGCACGTGAGGCGCTACTGGCCTATCCGTGGCCAGGCAATATTCGCGAACTGGAAAACGTCATCCATTTCGCCGTCTTGGTCTCAAGCGGCGAAACCATCCGGCCAGAACACCTCAAGTTCTCGGGCGGATTTAGCCTGCCAAACCAGATTAGGGCCGACAACAGCTCGCCGATCGACGTCATCGCCGAACAACTGGACCGACTATTCGGCCTGCCAGATTCCCAGGTGTTTGAGCAAGTCGAGAAGCTGCTCGTCGTCCGCGCCTTCCTGCGCAGCCGAGAGAATCAGGTACGTGCTGCGGAGCTGTTGGGCGTCACGCGTAATGTGTATCGAACGCTGATGAAGCGCTATGGATTACTGGGCGAACAGGCTGGCGATCTAGACGGACTGGTCGGCCAGGACTGGGAACAGGATGCTGGACGATACTCACGTTCGCCATTGTCAGGCCCACTGTAGTATCACCTACCCCGGCAGCCCCCGGCCTCTTGCTCGGCCCTGCTGTGCCTCGGGCATGCACCATCTTGCGCACGGGCTTACCCAGCGTTGCATCCTGCCAAGCGCTGGTCGCAGGTGGGGGCTGACGATTTACGGTGCGCTGAATGAACAGGATCAGGCCAAGCGCCGAGCTCGAAGCGCTGACCACCTGACTGCGGGGCGATATCGCTCGGTTCCGCACCTGAATGGCGGGTCAGCTCCACCCTGCAGATGATCAGATCGAAAAGTCCTCGGCAAACACGCGGGCCGTGCGGGGGCGGATGTAGATGCGCTCGCCGCTGGCATAGCGATCGCCATCGAAGGCCTCGCGGCTGAGTTCCGCCTCGACCGGATCGCCGTTTTCCAGCGCCAGTTCCAGTCGTACCACGGAACCGATGGCGCGCACGTGCTCCACGCGCGCCGGCAGCGACTGCGGCGAGGGTTCCCGTAGCAGTTCGATATCGTGCGGGCGCACATAGGCCACAGCGTTGTCGGCCGGGAGTGGATGCTCGCCGACCTGGGCAAAGCCGCCGTGCACGCGGCTATGGAACAGGTTCACGTCGCCCAGGAACTGGTACACAAAGGGCGTGGCCGGCGCATCGTATACATGCTCCGGCGTGCCGATCTGTTCGATCTTGCCCTTATTCATCACCACGATGCGGTCGGCCACCTCCAGCGCCTCTTCCTGGTCGTGCGTCACGAATACCGAAGTCACGTGCATCTCGTCGTGCAGGCGCTTGAGCCAGCGGCGTAGCTCCTTGCGCACCTTGGTATCGAGCGCACCAAAGGGCTCGTCCAGCAGCAGCACCTTGGGTTCCACGGCCAGCGCTCGGGCCAGGGCGATGCGCTGGCGCTGGCCGCCGGAGAGCTGTGCGGGGTAACGGTCGGCCAGCCAATCGAGTTGTACGAGGTCCAGCAACTCGTGCACGCGGCGCTTGATCTCAGCATCGCTGGGTCGCGTGGCGCGTGGGCGCACACGCAAGCCGAAGGCCACGTTCTCGAACACCGTCATATGGCGAAACAGGGCGTAGTGCTGGAACACGAAACCGACCTGGCGCTCGCGCACATCCTTGGCCGTCGCATCCTCGCCATGGAAATGGATCTGCCCGCCGTCAGGTGTCTCCAGGCCGGCGATGATACGCAAGAGCGTGGTCTTGCCGCAGCCCGATGGCCCGAGCAAGGCCAGTAGCTCGCCCGACTCGACCTTCAGCGAAACGTCGTTCAGCGCGGCAAAATCGCCGAAACGTTTGGTGATGGACTGGATTTCGATACTCATGGATTTCCTCTATTCGTCTCGCGCCAAGCGTGCGTCTTCGGCCCGCTGCCGGGCGGCATGCCACTCCACCCAGGTCTTGGCGGCGAGCGTCAACAGCGCCAGCAGGGCAAGGACAGATGCGCAGGCGAAGGCCGCGACGAAGTTGTATTCGTTGTACAGAATCTCGACATGCAGGGGGATGGTGTTCGTCTCGCCGCGGATATGGCCGGACACCACGCTCACAGCGCCAAACTCGCCCATGGCCCGCGCATTGCACAGGATGACGCCATACAAGAGGCCCCACTTGATATTGGGTAGGGTCACCTTGCGGAACATCTGCCAGGCGCTGGCGCCCAGCACCAGGGCCGCCTGCTCCTCGTCGCTGCCCTGCGCTTCCATCAAGGGGATCAGCTCGCGCGCAACGAAGGGAAAGGTGACGAACACGGTAGCCAGTACGATGCCCGGCACAGCGAAGATCAGCTTCACGTCGTGTGCCTGCAGCCAGGGGCCGAACCAGCCCTGGGCGCCGAACAGCAGGACGTAGATCAGCCCTGCCACCACGGGCGAGACGGAAAACGGCAGGTCGATCAGTGTGACGAGCAGGCTCTTGCCCTTGAACTCGAAGCGCGCAATGGCCCAAGCGGCTGCCACGCCAAATACAAGATTGAACGGCACGGCAATGACGGCGGTGGTGAGCGTGAGGCGGATGGCGGCACGCGCGTCCGGGTCCTGTAGCGCATCCCAGTACAGCGACCAGCCCTTGCGTAGGGCTTCGGTGAACACGCTGGCCAAGGGCAGAAACAGGAACAGAGCGAGAAAACCCAGTGCGACAGCGGTCAGAACCCAGCGCACCCAGGCGGGCTCGTTCACGGCATTGGAGCGGACGGCTATAGATGTCGCTTGCATGCCCACCTCACTTGCGGATGCCCAGGCGGCGGCCGTGCCACCACTGGATCAGGTTGATAAGGAAGATCAGGGCGAAGGAGATGGCCAGCATCACCGTGGCGATCGCCGTCGCGCCCACGTAGTCGTACTGTTCCAGTTTGCTGATGATGATCAGCGGCGTGATCTCGGACACCAGCGGGATATTGCCGGCGATGAAGATCACGGAACCGTACTCGCCGATGGCTCGGGCGAAGGCCAGCGTGAAACCGGTAAGCAAGGCCGGCAAGAGCGCCGGGAAGATCACGCGAACAAAGGTTTGCCAGCGCCCTGCCCCCAGGCAGGCGGCCGCCTCTTCCAGCTCCGCTTCCAGGTCCTGCAACACGGGCTGCACCGTGCGCACGACGAAAGGCAAGCCGATAAAGGTGAGCGCCAACACCACGCCCAGGCGGCCGAACGCCACCTTGATGCCCAGCGGTTCCAGGTATTGGCCGACCCAGCCATTGGGCGCATAGAGCGTGGTCAGCGCGATGCCGGCCACGGCAGTAGGCAGGGCAAAGGGTAGGTCGACCAGCGCGTCGATCAGCCCCTTGCCGGGAAAGCGATAACGGCCCAGCACCCAGGCCACCAGGAGGCCCGCGAACAGATTTATAGTGGCGGCGATCAGGCTCGCGCCGAAGGTGAGCTTGTAGCTCGCGACCACGCGCTCGGTGCTGATCACGTCCCAGTACTGTGCCCAGCTCAGGTGCGCCGTCTTGAACACGAGCGCGGAGAGCGGCAGCAGCACGATCAGGCACAGGTAGAAAAGCGTGTAGGAGAAGGCCGGCCCGAAGCCCGGCAGGACGCTGGCTTGCTTGAATTTCATGGTGCCCGCGTCCGCCTATTTGTGCGCGTAGAGCTGGTCGAACACGCCACCATCGGCAAAGTGCACCTGCTGCGCCTTACGCCAGCCGCCGAATACCTCGTCCACTGTGAAGAGCTTTACAGCAGGGAACTGCGCGGCGTATTTCTTGAATACGGTCGGGTCCTGCGGGCGCAGAAAGTTATGTGCGGCGATCTCCTGCGCCTCGGGCGTCCACAGGAACTTGAGGTAGTCCTCGGCCAGCTTGCGCGTGCCCTTCTTGTCCACCACCTTGTCGACCACTGCCACGGGCGGCTCGGCGCGGATGCTGAGCGAGGGGTAGATGACGTCGAACTGGCCGCGGCCGAATTCGCGCGCGATCATTTCCGCCTCGTTCTCGAAGGTGAGCAGCGCGTCACCGATCTGGCGCTGCATGAAAGTCGTCGTCGCCGCCCGGCCACCGCCATCGAGTACCGGCACGTTATGCAGCAACGCACCAACGAACTCACGCGCCGTCTGCTCGTTGCCGCCCGGCTGCTTGAGCGCGTAGCCCCAGGCGGCCAGATAGCTGTAGCGGCCATTGCCCGTGATCTTGGGATTGGGCAGGATCACCTGCACACCGGGCTTCACCAGGTCGTTCCAGTCCTGGATGCCCTTCGGGTTGCCGCGGCGCACGATGATGACCTGCAGGCTGGTGAAAGGCAGGCTGTTGTCCGGCAAGCGGGTGGCCCAGTTCTCGGGGATCAGATTTCCATGATCATGCAACGCGTCGATGTCGGGCGGCATATTCATGGTAATCACGTCCGCATCCAGCCCGTCGATCACGGCACGCGCCTGCTTGCCCGAACCACCATGCGATTGCCGCACCGTTACGTCGGCACCCGTTTTCGCCTTCTCCGCCTTGATAAAGGCCGGGTTCAGCTCGCGGTAGAAATCGCGCATGACGTCGTAGGAGACGTTGAGCAATTCCGTCGCAGCCGCGGCCTGCAGCGCCAGGCCAGTCAGCAAGGTAACGGCGAGTAGGCGGGATCGGGTCGGCATGGCGTGGCTTCTTGTCAGGATCGAGCCCGAAGCATAGCAAAGCGCTATATGCAATTTTAGAATAAATGGTTTTTGTTTAATTCCCAACCGGCGCATTCAACTCGGCGCTTGCCAAGTGCACGGTAAACCCAGCTGCCAGGTAGTTGTCGAGCACCGACTGCGGCAGCTCGCGCGGCAAGGACAGGACGATGCCTGCTGACTGCAGCTCGAAATGCGTCAGCATCCGCGAGAAAGTCCTGCCGTGCGCCGCCTTCACGTACTCGAACAGGCGTGGATGGACAGACAGCACGAGCGGCGCCGGTCGCCCATGTACCACGAAGTGGTTCAGCGTATGAATCAGGCGGCACAGGCGATCAAGCTTGAGCAGGCCATCGGCGCCAGCCGCCAGGCTGAACAGGCGATGCGCGGGAAACGGCTCGCCGTCCGGACCTGTCGCCTGCAACTCCGCATGCACCAGTTCGGCAGTCCCAAGGTGCTGAGCCGTGAAGACACTGCGCAGTTCGCATTTGAAATAGCGGCCGTATACGCCGTTCTCGTCCAGGCCAAGCGGCAAGCCGGCCACCCATTGTGGCGGCAGGCTGGCAAGGCGGTCACGCAACCAGGCCAAGCGCCCCGCGCTGGTTTCGACCGCGTCCTCCGGAAGTACTAATTGGTTGCTCATGCGAGCCCACCTCTCTGGGTATTGACTAGGCGCCTAGGGACACGCTGATTCATACCTGGGGTCGCGGCGGCGGCTTTGTGGGATGGGCAGCAAGGAGTCGATCCCCAGGAATAAATCAGCATGTCCCTAGCGTCCCGCGCCATATATCTGATCAAAGATCGCGCCGTCGGCGAAATGCTTCTTCTCCGCGCTTTGCCAGCCGCCGAATACGGCATCAATGGTGAACAGCTTGAGCTTGGCGAACTGCTTGTCGTAGCGGGCCGCGACAGTCGGATCGGTGGGGCGATAGAAGTTGTGCGCGGCAATCTCCTGCCCCACGGGCGTGTACAGGTACTGCAGGTAAGCCTGGGACGCAGCCACAGTGCCGTGCTTGGTCGCGTTCTTGTCGACCACCGCGACGGTCGGCTCGGCCAGGATGGAGGTGGACGGTGTGACGATCTCAAACTTGTCCGGCCCGAACTCCTTGAGCGACAGATAGGCCTCGTTCTCCCACGCTATCAATACGTCGCCGATGCCACGCTCGGTGAACGTCGTCGTGGCCCCGCGCGAGCCCGTATCGAGCACCTTCACGTGCTTGTACAGATTGTCCACGTAGTCGCGGGCCTTGGCTTCGCTGCCACCAGGTTGCTGGAGCGCCCAGCCCCAGGCTGCGAGGTAATTCCAGCGCGCCCCACCCGAGGTCTTCGGGTTCGGTGTCACGACATCCACACCCGGCTTGACCAGGTCAGACCAATCATGGATTCCCTTGGGGTTGCCCTTGCGCACCAGGAAAACGACGGTCGATTGGTAAGGAGCGCTATTATGCGGCAATCGTTTCTGCCAGTCGGGCGGAAGCAGCTTGGCGCGGTCGGCGATCTCGTCGATATCGTAGGCAAGCGCCAAGGTCACAACGTCCGCATCGAGTCCGTCGATCACGGCGCGGGCTTGCTTGCCTGAACCGCCATGCGATTGCTTGATCTCTACGATGTCACCCGTCTTCTGCTTCCAGTACTGAGCGAAGGATTTATTGAAGTCCTGGTACAGCTCCCGCGTTGGGTCGTATGAGACATTGAGCAGGGAGACCGTAGCGGCGTGAGCCTGTCCGACAAGGACAAGGCTGGCAAGGAGCAGATTGAGCGACTTGTGTGACATGGCAGCTTCCGTTTTGGATTGAACGGACTCCAGTCTAGCCACGTACACGAAATTTCATAAAAGAATAA
>JAFAKZ010000008.1 GCA_019234745.1 Burkholderiales bacterium | reverse complement strand
ACGGCGCGCGACCGCCCTTACAAACCCGGAAAGACCCTGTCGGAATCCCTCACCATCCTTGCCCGCATGGCCAAGGAACAACACGTCGACCTGGAGCTGTTCGAGATCTTTATCCGCGAGAAGGTGTATCTCGACTATGCCAATATGGTCCTGGAACCGGCGCAGATCGACGCCGTGGACGAAGCGGCCATCATGGCCTTGACACGCTAACGCTGCTGCCATCGCCTTTGCGCGTGCCTCAACGGTCTCGACATCCCGCGCGTAGGCACCTTGCCGAGGCAGGGCCTGGCGGGCGAGTTGCAAATCTATCGTCGCTGCGGCGGTTTCAGGTGGGGATTGAACCTGGGGGCACTGAAGGGTGACGAAAATCGGCACTATCTGCCCCTATCTGTACGGATGCCGCTTCGGGCTTCCGTGATATTTGGGAAACTTTCTGTTGTGAATAGGGTGAGTGCCGATTGGCATATTTGTTGCTGGCGTCCTATGATGTGTCGGTCTGGACCAGGAGAGAATCATGGCAAAGCAGCAACGTGGCTTCACCTTGATTGAGTTGATGATTGTGGTGGCAATCATCGGCATTTTGGCGGCCATCGCCATCCCACAATTCTCGCAGTACCAGAAGAAGGGCAGGGACAAAGCTGCCCAGTCTGACGTCAGGAATCTCGTTTCGGCGGGGGCCTTGGCAGCTGCGCCTTGATGTTGGCATGCTCCGTGCTATACCTAGTTGGCACATGGTGCTCAACAGATTGCCTTTCAATTCATCAGGAGATGTCAAGATGAAAAAGCTTCAGAAGGGTTTTACCCTCATCGAGCTGATGATCGTCGTTGCGATCATCGGTATTCTGGCGGCTATCGCTATTCCGCAGTTCTCGCAATATCAGAAGAAGGGCCGTGACAAGTCCGCTCAGTCTGACGTGCGCAACCTGGTCACTGCCGCTAGCGCGAGCTCTTCGCAATAAGCCAGGCGCGTGAACAGCCGCTGTTTTTTGAATCAAGCTCCTTGGGAGAATGCGAAATGAAGAAGTCTCAATTATCCGTAATGTCTGCTATCGGCGAGAGCAAGGTTGCTCGTTTCGGCGTGACGAGCGCGAGCGCCGTGATGGCCATGGCGGCTATCGTGGGCAGCACTAACGCCAACGCGGCCAATTGCACCTCCGGCTCGTCCACCGGCGCAGCGGTTTGCACGATCGCACCCACTTCGGGTTTCATCGTCACGACACTGAACTTCACGGGTTCCAACAACGTGACGCTGGACGCCATCGATAACTCCGGGAGTGGCTTCGGCGCTTGCGGCACGAATCAGTTGGGTACGGGTAACTCCTTCGGTCTGACCACTAATGGCGGTTCGATGCAGGTCAAGACGGCAACCGCTACGGCGGCACCGACGGCCACCTCCACGCAAGGCGGCGGCTGCGTCTGATCGATGTTGTCGACTCACGTCAAAGCAGCTTGGCGCTCCGGCTGGCGCAGCCGTAGCGCCCGGTTGCTTTTTATCCTCTCTCTGTTCGTATTGCTTGCGGCATGGGTCGGTGGCAGCTTCTCGCCGCGCCAGCCTCAAACCGTTGCGCTGGACGTGGGAATTTCCCTGGTTCGCCTGCTCGGTACGCTGTTGGCAATTTTCTGGGTGCAGGATTTGGTGGGAAAGGACGTCGAGCGCCGCTCCGTTCTATTCATCCTTGCCTATCCCCATGCGCGCGCCTACTACTTAGCGGGTCGCTACCTCGGTGTCATGGTGCTTGTCGCGTTTGCGCTGGCCTTGATGTCGATCGCCCTACTGCTTTTCGTGAAGCTGGTCGCGCCGGACTATCATCAGATGCTGCCGCCTGTGATCGGTAGCGGCTACGTACTGACTATCGCTCTGGCATGGCTCGATATCGCTGTAGTGGCGGCCTTCGCGCTGTTCGTCGCGTCCGTGTCGACGGTGCCGATGCTGCCGGTCTTCGTTGGTGGCGCGTTTGCAGTATCGGCGCGCACCTTGGGTACGGCCATTGAATACGTCCTGGCGTCCAGGCCTACCGAGTTCACCACTACGGGGCCGATGCTGAAAGTGATCACCTGGATACTGCCCGATCTTGATCGCCTCGACATCCGTCAGTCGGTGCTCTACAACAGTTGGCCACCGTCGGGCGAAATTGCGGCGTCCATCGTCATGGCGCTCAGCTATATTCTCGTGTTCTATACTCTCTCAGTGATCGTCTTCTCGCGCCGAGAGTTCACCTAGTCAGGCCGTCCACCTAGGACGTTGATGTCTTGTCAGCAGGTCTTATGGCTCATCTCGTCGATATCATTCTCCCCATCTCCAATAGCGCGCAGTTTCTGGACGATTGCATCGCTGCCGTTCTCGCGCAGGAATTTCGCGACATCCGGCTACACGTGCTGGACAACGCGTCGTCCGATACTGGGCCCGAGATTGTCGCCGCTTGGCAGCGCAAGGATGCGCGCGTCAGCTACGAACATATCGGCGACAAGCTTGGCTACGTCGCGCTCGGGAGGCGGATGGATGCGGTCGGCAACGCGCCATATCTGCTGATCATGTCGCCGACCGATTTGCTGAAGCCGGGATTTGTGGGGGAGCTTCATGCGGCCCTGGCCGCCCGGGCGGAGTGCAGTCTTGCCTATTGCAACTGGGACTATCTTGGCGACCCAATGCACGACGAGCAGTCGGGACAGGCCTCGAAGCCCGTTATCCCGCATCATGACAGCGGCTACTATGACGATGCAGCGCACGTGATGCTGGCAAGCTGGGTTCCCATGTCGTTCGCATTGATGCGCCGCCACACCCTCCAATCTTGCGGCGGTGTGAACCCCGCTGCCCTGGAGGTCATGGCAGATCATTTCCTGTTTGCCCGCATGGCCGCGGCCGGCCCATGCTATTACCACGCCGCATCGCTGGGGAGTTCCCGCAGGCACGTCGATCTTGACAGGAGCCGCTTGGTCCAGTCCGGACGCGAGGCGTTCGAGCGCATCCGCTTCCATGACATGATTTTCGAGCGCGATACGCTATGGAACCTGCCGGAGCGCTTGTTCGCCAGGGTCGCGCAACAGTTCTGGCTGAGCGGCACGAGGTTGCTGGCTGCGATGAATGGGCTGTACAAGGGTACGCACCCGCAAGTCGCCGCCCACTACGCCACCGCTCAGCAGCCGTTACGCCGAATCGTCGCGCGGGTGGCCATGGACTGGGTGAGATGCGGATTACCGGTCGAGGACGCCAATTTGATCGACGAGCTCGTTGCCGAGCTGATGGGTACGGATAGCGACGACGCTGCGCTGTCTGAGGCCGCTACCCAGTGGTACGATCGCCGCGCTGAGGAGGACCTCGACGCCGCCATCGGCGAACTGGTCATGACCCGAGAGAAGCAGCAGGCGAGGTGGTACCGTGATTGGTGGATGACCCGGACACCCGCGGCCGGCGAGATTGCATTGATTCGAACGCAGATCGCGGTGTGGCCACAGCGGCCGGTCATCGAACTCGCCTGCATCTTGTTGCCGCATGCGCAAGAGCGCTTGCTGTTGACGATTGCGACGTTGCAGTGCCAACTTTGGTCAGGTTGGCGACTCACTATCGTCAGTTTCGAACCGCGTGGTGCTGGCATACCGCTGGACAACCGCGTGCGTTGGCTGGAATTGGGTGACGATGACGACAGTCTAGACGTACTCAATGCAGCGCTGGGCCGGGCTGAGGCAGATTGGGTCGGCCTGATCGAGGCTGGCGACACCCTGGAAAACGACGCGCTGTTCAAACTGATGTGGGCGGCGCGCCACGACGACCAGGCCAGCGTGATATACAGCGACGAGGACGAGCTCAGCGTACAAGGGCGTTGCCACTCGCCACGTTTCAAGCCAGATTTCGACATTGACTGGCTGCGTGTAGCCCCCTATATCGGCGGCCTGACACTGATCGCCAAGTCGTTGTTTACGGCGCTGGAGGGCTTCAGCGCGCGCTTCGAGGGTGTCGAGGAATATGAGTTCCTGCTGCGCGCCTATGAGCACGGTGGTGCGAGCTGCTTCCGGCATGTTCCGCGCATACTGATGCATCGTCATGAGGAGGCGGGGCATAGCCTCTGCGAACCGAGCGAACTGCAGGCCTTGATGCGCGAGGCGGTGAGCGCGCATCTTGGCCGGATGGGCTTGTCCGCCAATGTTGGCATAGGCTCCCAACCCGCTACGCTCGATATCGAATATGTCGCTGCACGCCAACCGTCGATAGCGGTCATCATTCCTGTGGATGGCGTCGCATTCGAGATCAAACCCTTGGCCCGGTGGCTGGAGCGCACGCAATACGGGCACCTATCCTGCCACCTCGTCGGGTCAGACAAGGCGCAAATCGATGTGTTGACTGCCGAGCTTTCCCGGTGCGCGCCGCCAGGCGAATGGCAAGTACGGCACCTCACGGGCCCTTGGGCAAGCCAAGTCAACCAGGCGGTTGCCGGTGTCGATGCCGAGCTTGTGCTGTTGGCGCACGGCAATTTGTCGTCGTCGAGCGATGATTGGTTGCCGCGCCTGATCGGCCAGTGCCTGCGACCCGGCGTCGGTGTGGTCGGCTGTCGTCTAGTCCATCCGGACGGTCGCTTGGTGCATGCCGGTTTGACCGGCGGCGTGGATCATCAGCCCGTGTTTCCACTTGAGGCGGGTCTGGCAAAGGGCAAGCCTGGCTACCTGCAACGTGCCCATCTTCCGCACCGCGTGCTGGCAGTCGATGAGCGTTGCATGATGTTCAGCAAAGCGCTGTTTTCCGCGCTTGGCGGCTTTGACGTTGCCGCCTTTCCCGATCGCTATGCGCACGTGGACTTCTGCTTGCGCAGTGCGGAGCAGGGCGATATCACGATTTCCGACAATGCCGTTGAACTCGTGCTGCGGGGTGCGGGGGAGGCGGTGCGTTTCAAACCGTCCGACAAGACCATGGCCGAGCATCCGGAGCGTGAGCAGATGCTTACGCGCTGGATGCCCACATTGGTCAAGGACCCGTCCTACAACGTCAATCTCAGACTGGACGAAGTGGATGCGGGCATTGAGCCGGTTCGCGTCTTTACCCTGGGCGACGATTGGCGGCCGGCGCCGCGTATCATCGCGTTTCCGTTCGATCACTGGGGGCGGGGCTTGTATCGCATCAAGGCGCCGGCGGCCGCCATGGTGAATGCGGGGCTGATCCAGGGTGGCTGGTGTGAGCGCATCTATGGGCCTACCGAAATCGCCAGGGTTCGCCCCGATGCGATCATCGTCCAGCAACAGTTGGAGGGAGGCGGGTTCGAAGCCATCGAGCGCTACAAGCGATTCGGCAACGCATTTGCTGTATTCGATATGGATGATCTGATCAACGTTGCGCCGAACAAGGAGCTTGCCTGGTCCGAGGACGTCAGCAGCCACATCGAGAAGAAGTTGCGTCGGGCGGTCGGCGAGTGTGATCGTCTGGTGGTGAGTACACCCTTCCTGGCAGATGCGTATAGCGACTATTGCGCGGAAGTACTCGTGCAGCCTAACTGTATCGAACTCGCGCAGTGGGGAAGCTTCCAACCCAGACGCCGGCAGGGCAACAAGCCACGCATAGGCTGGGCCGGTGGTAGTACGCACAACGAAGACCTTGAGCTTCTGGACGGCGTGATCGCGGCGACTTGGCAGGAGGTGGATTGGATATTCTTCGGCATGTGCCCGGATCGCCTGAGACCCTTTGCCGCGGAGATACATCGCGCTGTGCCCATCGACGCGTATCCGACTAAATTGGCAAGCCTCGATCTGGACCTGGCGCTGGCGCCGCTGGTAGACACGACATTCAGCCACGCCAAGTCTGCGCTGAAGATTCTGGAGTACGGCATCCTGGGCTACCCGATCATTTGTACCGACATTACCCCCTATCGGGGCGAGTATCCAGTCTGGCGCGTACAAAACACGACCGACGAATGGGTTGATGCCATTCGTGCGGCGATCGCCGATCGCGATGCGTTAGCCCGTGCGGGCGATGCCTTGCGCGATTACGTCCGCCAGTACTGTACGCTCGAAGGCAATCTTGAGGCTTGGCGCGCGGTTTGGCTGCCAGCTTGAGGGGAATTCGCCAATGAAGGAACGACTCGCTGCCGCATTGGCGCTCATGATCGCCGTGCTGGCCTTCACAGGGGCTCAGACGGTATTGCGGCAGTATCACCGTCCTCCACTCAAGGACCACATGGACGTCGCGATCTCGCCGCTGGCCCAGGTGGCTTTGTTCGGCGGAGACCGCTGGCTGGCAGCAAACGCGAACGCGACGCGCGCCCTCTTAGTCAGCGTTATGGATCTCTCACCGGGCGACTTCAAGATTCTTGGCCAGGTTCAGCGCGACGTGGCGCTGCTCAATCCCTATCATGCCGACAACTACTATATCGCGCAGGCTATCCTGCCGTGGTCTGATGAGCTGCGATCGGCTCAGTACATCCTGGAGCGGGCCGCAAAAGTCCGGTCGGGCGACATAACGCCCTACTTTTACCTGGGCTTCGATGCCTACTATTTCGATCGAGACTTCGTCCGGTCTGGGGCCTATTTCCGGCATGCCGCCGACCAGGCAAGTGGCGACCAACGGGAGCAGCTGCTCTACATGGCCGCGAAGTTCGATGAAAAAGCTGACGACGCCGACGTTGCCATCAAGGTGATCCAACAGGTGCGGGAGAGTGCCAAGAATCCCGCGCTGAAGGCTTTCCTGGATCAGCGCATCCTGCGACTGGAGCGCTTGAAGGCATTGCGCGATGCCGCTCGCCGCTATGCAAGCCTTCGCGGGCAGCCCTTGTCGTCGCTTGATCAATTGGTGGCCGCCGGCATCCTGCCCGCGCTACCGGAAGACCCCTTGAATGTGGGTTATCGGGTAGACGCGGCAGGTGTGCCGCAGATTGTTTCCAAACTGCGTACCTATCAAGATGAAAAGCGATGAAAGCAATTGAGCTGATCGGATTGAGCAAGACCT
>JAFAKZ010000589.1 GCA_019234745.1 Burkholderiales bacterium | reverse complement strand
CGCCGCGTGGTGCCGCTGACGCGCGCCTGCCTGGCGGATGCGGGCAAGACCCTGCAGGACCTCGACGCCATCGCCTACACGCAAGGCCCGGGCCTGGCCGGCGCCCTGCTGACGGCTGCTGCCGTCGCCAACGGACTGGGTGTAGCGCTGGGCAAGCCGGTGATCGGCGTCCACCATCTGGAAGGACATCTGTTGTCGCCCCTGCTGGCCGACCCAGCTCCTGCCTTCCCCTTCGTCGCCCTGCTTGTCTCGGGCGGCCATACGCAACTGATGGCCGTGCATGGCGTGGGCCAGTACACGCTGCTAGGCGACACGCTGGACGACGCAGCGGGTGAAGCCTTCGATAAGACGGCCAAGCTGCTTGGCCTGGGCTACCCCGGGGGCCCGGCGCTATCCAAACTGGCCGATACGGGCGACGTAAACCGCTTCACCCTACCTCGCCCGATGCTGCATTCGGGCGACCTGGATTTCAGCTTTGCCGGCCTCAAGACGGCCGTACTGACGCTGGCCAGAAAGCAGGGCGAGATCGACGATGCTACACGCGCCGACATCTGCGCAGCGTTTCAGGCGGCGATAGTAGAAGTGCTCACGGCCAAGTGTTGGGGTGCGCTCAAGCAGACGGGGCTCAAGCAGCTCGTGGTGGCGGGCGGCGTTGGCGCCAACCGCCAGCTGCGCGCGGGGCTGGATGCGATGGCAGCCAAGCGCCGCTTCAAGGTGTTCTACCCGCCGCTGGATTTGTGTACGGACAATGGCGCGATGATTGCGTTTGCCGGTGCGCAGCGTTTGCGGCATTCGCATGAGGCGGGGTCGTTTGCCGTGCGGCCGCGGTGGGATTTGTCTACGTTGGATGCGGCCTGAGCATCACTAGACCGTAGGTTGGCGCAGCGATGCCCAACTGTTTACCGCGAAGCCCTGGCGGCAATCTATGCGCTAAAGTTCTGGTCAACAAACGACATCACGAACTCATTAGGATCGAGAGCGGTGTTCGCTGCGCGGGCGTGGTCTAAGTAGCCCCGCCAAACTGCACGGACCTGCGAGTCAAATGAGTCCGTAAACTCCATCTGTGCTGCAACGATCTCTTGCCAAGAGCCTTGCGTGTCGTAGGTCGCCCTTAGCTTTGATTCCATCCCTTCCAAAGTTGTGCGCTGCTTGCCATCCAGCTGATCGATTCGATCCAGCACGTAGCACTCAATCAAGCGCAGGAACGGTTTTGCTGCATAGCGACTCACTAAACACTCTCCATCGCGGTAAACGTTGGGCATTGCTGCGCTCAGCACCAACCTACATGCGCCGCGCTGCATTACGCATCCAGAACCACAGCATGGGCACTTGGCAGAGCGCAAAGATGATGAAACCACGCTGCGCCCCCACGTTCCCGCCCTCCCCTACCAAGCCGAAATAAAACAGCCAGAAGGCCAGAATCCCCGCGCCTGCGATCCATTTGAACGGGCGCGGCACGGGCTTGGCGCGCGGCAGCTCAGGTGGTGCCTCGTCGTTCTCCCAGCGGGGGCGGACCTGGATGCGCAGGCGCTCTCGCATAGTCAGGCGACGTTGAAGCTGGCCTCGATCAGGCCGTCGAGGCGCAGGGTGAGCTTGTCGCCGGACTTGATCGCGGCCACCCCTTCCGGCGTACCCGTGTAGATCAGGTCGCCTTCCTGCAGGGTGAAGCGGCTCGATACATAGCTGATGAGCTTGGCGTAGCTGTGGATCATCAAGCGGCAGTCGCCCGTCTGGCGACGTTGGCCGTTCACGTCCAGGCTGAACTTGGCTTCATCGGGCGTGGGCAGCTGAGCGGCGTCGATGAATTTGGAGATGCAGGCGGAGCCGTCGAAGCCCTTGGACAGCGTCCACGGATGGCCCTTCTGCTTGGCCACCGTCTGCAGATCGCGCGCAGTCAGGTCCAGGCCGATGGCGTAGCCAGCTACGTGCGACAGTGCGTCGGCCTGCGTAATATTGCGGCCACCCTTGCCGATGACGAGCACGATTTCGCACTCGTGGTGCACGTCCTGCGAGAAGCTAGGCAGCTCGATGGCATTGCCGACTTCGAGCAAGGCGGAGGTAGGTTTGAGGAAGACCATCGGCTCCGCCTCTACCGTATTGCCGAGCTCGGCAGCGTGGGCAGCATAGTTGCGGCCGATGCAGAAGATATTGGCGACGTTGACAGCGCGGCCGTCATTGAAATGAATGGCAGGCATGGCAGGCTTTCGAAGAAAGACGCGCCATTCTACTCCCGGCTGCGCAGGCTAGACAGCCACCGCAGCTCAGAAAGCGCAAAGGCCTATCCCGCACGGATAGGCCCTATTTCTTGCTGACAGTAGCGACGCCACCGCCCCGGGGAATTGGTGCCCGGCACCTCGGGCTCGTCCGGGCAAGAGCCACCAAATTCCACGAAGTCGCCTGTGTGGGGTACACGCCACCGGCGTTTCGTGTCGAGGTGGCGCCATTGTGAGGGGCAAATGTTGCGCCGGGATGTCGTGCCAGGCGCTCTCAATTTTCCCGCGCTATGGCCGATATGGGCCTAAATGGAACTCGTTCCATTTGGACTCGCGAAGCAGACCCAGACTGCCGACCGGGTGGCCAAATTGTGCTGTATCAATTTGACCAAGCAGTGGCAGGACATGGCCCTTGGCCGGTTGGATACCGCAACCGGCCAAACCAAGAAGGCCAGGGGCCGGGAGCGATCCCGGCCTTTTTTCACGTTCCTTCTTTGTACCAATAAACAGCATCTGGCGAAATGCTGCAGTGCAGGCGCCCGGGAAAGCCGTGCGCTCACCACCTACGCAACCTGAAACACCGGAACGTCCCTTAATAGATTCCGCTCCCCCGCCCTCGCCGCCGCAAGGGCGCCTCGCTAATGCTCGTCTGCGCATTGAGCGAGCACTAGCGGGGCCGATCACCGCGTCATATCGATCGGCTTCACCCAAGCGTCGAACTGCGCTGCATCGACATAGCCCAAAGCCAACGCCGCTTCACGTAATGTCGTCCCCTCGTGGTGCGCCTTCTTGGCGATTGCCGCCGCACGGTCATAGCCGATATGGCGGTTCAGCGCCGTCACCAGCATCAGGTTCTTGTCCAGGTTGGCGCCGATATGCGCCAGCTCCGGCTCGATGCCGCGTGCGCAATGTGCGTCGAAGGCCGAGCAGGCGTCAGCCAGCAGCGCGATGCTCTCCAGCACGTTATGCACCATGACGGGCTTGTACACATTGAGCTGGAAGTTGCCCTGCGTACCGGCGAAGGCGACGGCCGCGTCGTTACCGAATACCTGCACGCATACCATGGTCAGCGCCTCGCACTGGGTCGGATTCACCTTACCAGGCATGATGCTGGAGCCCGGCTCGTTCTCCGGGATGCGCAATTCGCCGATGCCGCAGCGCGGGCCGCTGGCGAGCCAGCGCACATCGTTCGCCATCTTCATCAGGCCGCCGGCCAGGGTGCGCAGCGCGGCCGAGGTCTGCACCAGCGCATCATGCGCGGACAAGGCAAAAAACTTGTTCGGCGCCGAGCGGAAAGGGTGGCCCGTGAGCTGGGCGATATGCTGAGCCGCCAGGTCGCCGAATTGCGGATGGGCATTCAGGCCCGTGCCCACGGCCGTGCCGCCGATGGCGAGGTCATACAGGCCGGGCAACGCGAGGTGCACGGCCTCCATGCCGAAATCCAGCTGCGCCACCCAGGCGCCGATCTCCTGCCCGAGCGTAATGGGCGTGGCGTCCTGCAGATGGGTGCGGCCCGTCTTCACCAAGCCCTGCCACTGCTCGGCCTTGGCGGCCAGCGTGTCGCGCAGGGCCCGCACGGTGGGCAGCAGGCGGCTGGCTAGCTGCTCGACCACGGCGATATGCATGGCCGTGGGGAAGGTGTCATTGGATGATTGGCCGCGGTTGACGTGGTCATTAGGGTGCACGGGTGATTTGCTGCCGCGCACGCCGCCGGCAAGCTCGATGGCACGGTTGGCGATCACCTCGTTGGCGTTCATATTCGACTGCGTGCCGGAGCCCGTCTGGAACACGACCAGGGGGAAATGCTCATCGAGCTTGCCGTCGATCACCTCCTGCGCCGCAGGGAGAATGAGGTTTGCCACCTCACGCGGCAATTCGCCCAGTTCTGCATTGGCCGAGGCCGCCGCATGCTTCAGCACGCCCAGCGCACGGATGACGGGACGCTGCCAGCGGAAGCGGTCGACGCCGATGGGGAAGTGATGGACGGAACGTTCCGTCTGCGCACCCCAGTAGCGGTCGGCATCGACTTCGATCTGGCCCATGGAATCTGTTTCGATACGCTTCTGCATTGTCGCCACCCTCCCGCAAATGAATAAGTGATAGACAGTCTGACGCCAAAAAGTGCCGCCAATCACCTAAAGCGCCGTGATCACAAGATACGATTTACCAACAGGTATTCAATCGCTCTCGTATTTTGTGAAATTTTAATACCATTTACATACCAATTATACTAGGCTGCAGCCTACCCGGTTTTAGACTGCCAAGGTAGCTATGACGAATACTTCGTTCCGCCTGTTTGGATTCAGCTCCGCCGTCCTGCTGAGCGCTGCGCTCGCGGCCGCCACGCCGTCACGCGTGGGCAGCTACTTCACGCAATGGGGCATCTACGGCGCCCACTATACCCTGCACAATCTCGTCGCCAGCGGCAGCGACCGCAAGCTGACCTTCCTCAACTACGCCTTCGGCAACGTCTATGCGAACGGTCAGTGCGGCATGGTGAGCCGCCCGGACAGCTCGGCCACGCACGACGGCGGCGATGCCTATGCCGACTACCAGCTGGTGTTCAAAGCCGAGGACGCGGTCGACGGCAAGGCCGATACGGCCAGCGACAAGCTGCGCGGCAACTTCGGGCAATTGCGCAAGCTCAAGGCGCGCGACCCAGCGCTCAAAGTGCTGATCTCGCTTGGCGGCTGGTCCTGGTCGGGGCACTTCTCCTCCGCTGCGGCCACAGATGAATCGCGCCGCAAGCTGGTCGCGTCCTGCATCGAACTCTATATCAGGGGCAATCTGCCGGTTGCGGGCGGTGCGGGCGGCCCCACTGCCGCACAAGGCGTATTCGACGGTATCGATATCGATTGGGAATTCCCCGGTGGTGGTGGCGCGGAGGGCAATAGCCATAGCCCAGATGACAAGCACAACTACACCCTGCTCCTGGCCGAATTCCGCCGTCAGCTCGATGCGCTGGGCGAGGCACAGCACCGCCACTACTATCTATCGGCCGCCGTCAGCGCGGGTTTCGACCATATCGCGCAAACAGAGCCGGCCGAGTACAGCCGTTACCTCGACTGGGTCAACGTGATGACCTATGACTTCCACGGCACTTGGGACAAGACGACGAACTTCGTCTCGCCGCTCTACCACGACCCGGCCGACCCAGGCGAGGCCAAGACGGTAGTCTACGACGGCTACGACGCCATCCAGGCCCTGCTCGCCGCGGGCCTGCCACGCGATAAGGTCAACCTGGGCCTGAGCTTCTTCGCCGTGGGCTGGAAGGGTGTGCCGGACGGCGGCAGCCACGGCCTCTATCAACCTGCCTCAGGCCTTGCGCCCGGTAAGCTGGAACCGGGCAACGCCACCTACGGCGAGATGAAACAGAAATCGGCGCCGCGCTTTCGCAACGAGGCCGCGCAGAGCGTATGGACCTACGACGGCAACGAGTTCTGGACGTACGACGACCCAGTCGTGATCGCCGCCAAGGTGAAATATGTCAAGGAGCAGCACCTGGGCGGCCTATTTTCCTGGTCCGTCGACGGCGATGACGCCGAAGGCAGCCTCGTTTCCGCCATGGGCCGCGCAATCGAATAACAGCTGTTACTTCTTGTAAATCAAGGCGATGCAACCACTGCATCGCCTTTTTTGCGCGTCTAGCTGCGAGAAAGCTGAACGAAGTATTCAGAAATGTCATGAGTTGTTGCAGACGACACGATTTGGCATGTCCACAGCCTTTCAACGGGGCGCGTTATTGCAGTCATAGGGCACGTCGCCCATGAACGAAGGAGCAAACAGCATGAACACCATGAAGCAAATCGCCGCCGCCCTGTTGATGACCACTGGCCTGATCGGCAGCGCGATGGCAGCCGACGCCGCCAAACCCGCCGACACGACGAAGCCTGCCGCGACGACCCCGGCCGCAACGCCGACCGCAGCAACCGCGCCAGCCGCATCGACCACCCAAGCCGCAAAGCCCGCTGAGGCCGCCAAGCCGGTCAAGGCGATGAAAAAGACCCCGCATGTGAAGAAGCACCACAAGGCAGCGGGACACAAGGCGATGGAAAAGACGCCTGCGAAGTCCGACGCCCCCGCTACTACGGACAAGACGAAGTAACCGCAGCTAAGCAACGCCAATCGTAACAAGCGACTTTTTCGGGCAATTGCCCACACCATTAAGGAGAAACACCATGCGCTTCACCCAACAAATTGCCGTCGCCCTGCTGATGTCCACCGGTCTGATCGGCACTGCCCTGGCAGCCGATGCAAC
>JAFAKZ010000014.1 GCA_019234745.1 Burkholderiales bacterium | reverse complement strand
ATGGCGAACTCCTGGATGCAACTACGCCAAGCGGGCGCCAATGCCCGCGCGCTGCTGGTGGCTGCGGCGGCCAAGGAATGGAAGGTGCCGGCCGATGAGATCACGGTCAGCCGCGGCGTGGTCGCAAGCAAGTCCGGCAAGCACAAGGCGCACTTTGGCCAGCTGGTTGCGACCGCTGCCACGCTGGATGCGCCCAAGGACGCCAAGCTGAAGGATCCGAAGGACTTTACGCTGGTAGGTAAGCATACCCCGCGCAAGGATACGCACGACAAGACCACGGGTCGCGCCCAGTTCACGCAGGACGTCCACCTGCCCGGCATGCTCACGGCCGTCGTCGCCCGTCCGCCGCGCTTCGGCGCCAAGATGAAGTCCTTCGATGCCACGGCCGTCAAGCAGGTGCGCGGCGTGGTGGACGTGGTCGCCATCGACACGGGCGTGGCCGTGCTGGCCAATGGCTACTGGCAGGCGCATAAAGGTCGCGACGCACTCAAGATCGAGTGGGACGACTCCGCCGCCATGACGCAGAGCAGCGACGACCTGTACAAGGAGTACACCGCGCTGCTCGACAAGCCCGGCTTGGCCGCGGCCAGCAAGGGCGATGCGTCCGGCGCCATCGGCAAGGGCGCCAAGCATCTCTCGGCCGACTTCCAGTTCCCCTATCTCGCGCATGCTGCCATGGAGCCCATGAATTGCGTGATCGAGCAGAAGGGCGATGGCGCCGAGGTATGGAATGGCGAGCAGTTCCAGACCATGGACCAGGGCGCGATCGCCGCCGTACTGGGCCTGAAGCCCGCCAACGTGAAGATCAATATGCTTTACGCCGGCGGCAGCTTCGGCCGGCGCGCCAACCCGAACTCCGATTACCCCATCGAGTGCGCCCGCATCGTCAAGGCGATCGGCGGCAAGGCACCCGTGAAGCTCGTATGGGCGCGCGAGGACGATATGCGCAACGGCTACTACCGGCCGCTCTACGTGCACCGCATCGAAGCGGCACTCGACGAGTCGGGTAAGCCGGTCGGCTGGCAGCATCGCATCGTGGGCCAGAGCATCCTCGCCGGCACGCCGATGGAAGCCTTCGGCATCAAGGACGGCATCGACGGCACCTCGGTGGAAGGCGCGGCAAACCTGCCCTATACCATTCCCAACCTGCAGGTTGAACTGCACACGACCAAGAACCCGGTGACGGTGCAGTGGTGGCGCTCGGTGGGCAGTACGCACACAGCCTATTCCACCGAGGTCGTCATCGACGAACTGGCCGCCATGGCCGGCAAGGACCCGGTCGCCTACCGCCTGGAACTGCTCAAGGACGAGCCGCGCCACGCGGGCGTACTCAAGCTGGCGGCAGAGAAGGCCGGCTGGGGCAAACCGCTGGCACCCGCCAAGGATGGCAGCAAGCGCGCCCGTGGCGTGGCCGTGGCCGAGTCGTTCAAGACCTATGTGGCGCAAGTGGCGGAAGTCACGGTGGGCAAGGATGGCAGCATCAAGGTCGACCGCGTGGTCTGCGCGGTGGACTGCGGCATCGCCATCAACCCGGACGTGGTGCGCGCCCAGATGGAAGGTGGCATCGGCTTCGCCCTGGGCGCGGCCTTGCACGGCGCCATCACCATCAAGAACGGTGCGCCGGAGCAGTCCAACTTCCACGAATACCAGGTGCTGCGCATCAACGAAATGCCCAAGATCGAGGTGTATATTGTGCAGTCCGGCGAAGCACCCTCGGGCGTGGGTGAACCCGGTGTGCCGCCACTCGCGCCGGCCGTGGCCAACGCCATCGCCGCTGCCACGGGCAAGCGTTTGCACGAGCTACCGTTGACGTTGGCTTGAGCTTAGGGTGATGGCCGACACCGATTGGCCCGCCGAGGGCGGCTGTGATTGCCGGGCAGTACGCTACCGGCTAAGCAGCCGCCCTCTATTCGTACACTGCTGCCACTGCCGCTGGTGCCAGCGCGAATCGGGCTCCGCCTTCGCGCTCAACGCCATGTACGAGGCCGACCGGGTCATCCTGTTGCAGGGCGAGCCGGAAGTCATCGACACGCCGTCGAACAGTGGAAAAGGCCAGCGCATCAGCCGCTGCCCC
>JAFAKZ010000010.1 GCA_019234745.1 Burkholderiales bacterium | reverse complement strand
TGCAGAACCTGCTTCATCTGATCGCCTGCACCGTGGAGCCACCGCGCCCAGACCGATCATTTCCACGAACTCGGCAGAAGGTCGAGCCTAGGAAACATCGCGCATACAAGGGGTTACGGTAAGATGGCCCTTAACTTAACGGCATTGTCGGCGGAGCCCATTTGAGCTCCGCCGATGCTGTAATCACACTCTAGTCCTGACGACTACTACCTCTTGGGTTTAACGAGCCCAGCAAGCGCCGCTGCCATGGCGCCTTGCATCGGCGGCGCGCTACTGGCTTGCCTATCATTGCGCGGCTTATTCGCGACCGGCGCGGCCGCAGACGGTCGACCGCCCTGCCCCGGCTGATCGTCCATGCGCATGGTCAGTGCAATGCGGGTGCGCTTCACGTCCACTTCCAGCACCTTGACCTTGACCACATCGCCCGCCTTCACCACTTCGCGCGGGTCTTTGACGAACTTGTTGGACAGCGCCGAGATATGCACAAGGCCGTCCTGGTGCACGCCGATATCGACGAAGGCGCCGAAGTTGGCGACGTTGGTGACGACACCTTCTAGCACCATGCCGGGGCGCAGGTCCTTGATGTCTTCCACGCCGTCCTGGAAGGTGGCTGTCTTGAATTCCGGGCGCGGGTCGCGGCCTGGCTTGTCCAGCTCGGCCAGGATGTCGCGTACCGTGGGCAGGCCGAATTTGTCGTCGACGAACTCTGCGGCGTTGAGCTGGCGCAGCGTTGCGCCGTCGCCGATCAGCGATTTCGCGTCGCGCTTGAGGCGCGCCAGGATGCGCTCGACGACCGGGTAGGCTTCCGGGTGCACGGCCGAGGCGTCGAGCGGGTTGCTGCCATTCATGACGCGCAAGAAGCCGGCTGCCTGCTCAAAAGTCTTCTCACCCATGCGTGGCACGTCGCGCAGCGCGGCACGGTCGGTGAAGGCACCCCTGGCATCGCGATGCGCCACGATATTGCTGGCCAAGGTCGACGAGAGCCCGGAGACGCGCGACAGCAGGGCGACGGAAGCCGTGTTCACGTCCACGCCTACGGCGTTCACGCAGTCTTCCACCACGGCGTTCAGGGTGCGCGCCAGTTCGGTCTGGTTCAGGTCGTGCTGGTACTGGCCCACGCCGATAGCCTTGGGGTCGATCTTCACTAGCTCGGCCAGCGGATCCTGTAGCCGGCGAGCGATTGAGACGGCACCACGCAGCGATACGTCCAGATCGGGGAACTCCTTGGCGGCCAGCTCGGATGCCGAGTAGACCGACGCGCCTGCTTCCGAGACGACGATCTTCTGCATGCCCAGGCCGCTGTTCAGCTTGATCAGCTCGATGGCAAGCTTGTCCGTCTCGCGGCTGGCCGTGCCGTTGCCGATGGCGATCAGGCTGACCTTGTGCTTGGCGGCAAGCTTCGACAGTTGTGCCAACGAGCCATCCCAATCGTTGCGTGGCACGTGCGGGTAGATGGTGGCCGTATCGACGAGCTTGCCCGTCGCGTCGACCACGGCCACCTTCACGCCCGTGCGCAGACCTGGGTCTAGGCCCATGGTGGCGCGCGGGCCGGCAGGGGCGGCAAGCAGCAAATCCTTCAGGTTGGCTGCGAATACCTTGATCGATTCGGCCTCAGCCGCTTCGCGCAGGCGATTCACTAGCTCTACTTCCAGCGACAGTGCAATCTTGGCGCGCCACGCCAGGCGCACCGTATCGAGCAGCCAGCGGTCTGCCGGCCGGCCCATGTCACGTATGTTGAAGCGCAAAGCCATGCGGCCTTCGCAGTAGCTGGCGCGGCCGGGAGGCAGATCGGCATCCTCCGGCAGGCCAATATTCAACGTGAGCACACCTTCGTTGCGGCCACGCAGGATGGCCAGTACGCGGTGCGGCGCCGCCTTCGACAACGGCTCCTGGTGATCGAAGTAGTCGGAAAACTTGGCGCCCGATTCGCGCTTGCTTTCGTCGGCCAGGCCGATCTTCAGCTCGGCGCGGCTCCACATCACCTCGCGCAGCTCGCCGACCAGCGTGGCGTCTTCTGCGAAGGTCTCCATCAGGATGTGGCGAGCGCCGTCCAGCGCCGCCTTGGTGTCGGGCACGCCCTTCTCGTCCGACACATAGGCCTGCGCTTCGCCTTCCGGGTCGCGCGTGGGGTCGGCCAGCAGCAGTTCGGCCAACGGCGCCAGGCCAGCCTCGCGGGCGATCTGCGCCTTGGTGCGGCGCTTTGGCTTGTAGGGCAGGTAGAGATCTTCCAGGCGCTGCTTGTTGTCGGCGGTCTGGAGTTCAACTTCCAGTTCTGGCGTGAGCTTGCCCTG
>JAFAKZ010000042.1 GCA_019234745.1 Burkholderiales bacterium | reverse complement strand
TGCCAAGGCCGACATCCTGCTGTTCGGCAACGCCGAGCGCGCGCTGGTGGACGTGGCGCGCCGCGCCCGTGCCGGTGAGAAGCTGAGCCAGATGCGCGATATCCGCGGCACGGCCTTTCTTGCACCAGCCGGTTGGCGGCCCGATGCCGTCTGGCAGGAAGAGGATTCGACCACAGTCGACACCCCCGGTCGCGTCGATGCCCACCCCGACCCCTACGCCATGGAGCCGGCCCAGCAGGCTGCGCAAGCGGCACCTGCCGATGGCGCCCAGCCCATCCGCATCGTCAGCAAGGCCGAGCGCCTGCGCGCCAAGCTGGAGCAGCGACAGAAGACGGTGATCCGCCTGCCCGCCTATGAGGCCGTGGCGAACGACCCCGTGCTGTACGCCCACGCCAGCCGCGTGCTGCATCTGGAATCGAACCCCGGCAATGCCCGCGCACTGGTGCAGGCGCACGGCGAGCGCGACGTGTGGCTCAACCCGCCGCCCATCCCGCTCAGCACCCCGGAGATGGATTACGTCTACGGCCTGCACTATGCGCGCAACCCGCACCCGGCGTACGGCGACGCGCATATTCCGGCGTGGGAGATGATCCGCTTCTCCATCAATATCATGCGCGGCTGCTTCGGCGGCTGCACCTTCTGCTCCATCACCGAGCACGAGGGCCGCATCATCCAGAGCCGCTCGGAAGAGAGCATCCTCTCGGAAATCGAGCACATCCGCGACAAGACGCGCGGCTTCAAGGGCCATATCTCCGACTTGGGCGGCCCCACGGCCAATATGTACCGCCTGGCCTGCAAGGACCCGAAGATCGAGACGGCCTGCCGCAAGCTCAGCTGCGTGTACCCGGACATCTGCGAGAACCTGAACACGGACCACGCGCCGCTCGTGCAGCTGTACCGCAAGGCGCGCGCCATCCCCGGCGTGAAGAAGATCACCATCGGCTCCGGCCTGCGTTACGACCTGGCCGTGCGCTCGCCCGAGTACGTGAAGGAGCTGGTGACGCACCATGTGAGCGGCTACTTGAAGATCGCCCCCGAGCACACGGAGGACGGCCCGCTCAATATGATGATGAAACCCGGCATCGGCGCCTTCGAGCGCTTCAAGGAGATGTTCGAGCGCTTCTCGCGCCAGGCCGGCAAGGAACAGTACCTGATCCCCTACTTCATCGCCGCCCACCCGGGCACGACGGAGGAGGACATGCTGAACCTGGCGCTATGGCTCAAGGCCAACCGCTTCCGCCCGGACCAGGTGCAAGCCTTCACGCCCACCCCCATGGCCATGGCGACCACCATGTGGCACACGGGCCGCAACCCGCTGCGCAAGGTGGGCCGTAGTTCGGAAAAGGTCATCGTGGTGCGCGACGCCTACCGCCGCAAGCTGCACAAGGCCTTCCTGCGCTACCACGACCCGGCCAACTGGCCCGTGTTGCGCGAGGCGCTGAAGGACATGGGCCGCGCCGACCTGATCGGCTTCGGCGCCCATTGCCTGATCCCACCGCCCACGCCGGACGAGCGCCGCCAAGCTGCCCCACGCGGTAACGCCCGCGGCGGCGGCGGGCCGGGTACGCCGGCAGGGATCAATGCCTCGCGTACGCCGGCACGCAAGCCGAACCTGGGGCGGGGGAAGAAGGCGGGGAAGGGGCGCTGAGACAGCGGTAGGGCGGTTTGGCTTTATCAACCCACGCTGAATCAAACGGTAGCGCGTCCGCGCGGGTTGATAAACCTAACCCGCCGAGTTTGCGTTTAATCCGGAGTACGCGAATGCTAGGTTTCTTGCCGTGGGAGAGATGGTTACCTCCCTATGTTTTCGGCCCCTTGCTTTGTCTATGCTCGATATTGGTACTGTTCAACTACACGAGGTTCGCCTGGTGGCAGCTGATCCTTTCCACGTTGAGCGGTCTATTTGGTGCGTATGGGACTTGGGTTTGGGCGAAAACGGGGAAGAACATATTTCTCGTTCCATCAAAGGCCGATAGCGAAGACGCCGCGGCGAAGTTCGAAAAACACCACGATACTTGACGTTTGACCTCTCCACGCGCATCGTCGCGGCCGCCATCTGAACGCCGGAACCGCCATGCTCGCCCTGCCCTGGATTCCCATCAGCCTTGCCGCACCCGCCGCCTCCCTGCGCGTGAACCGCCGCTGGCCGCTCCTGCTGCTGAGCGCGGGCTATGGCATCGCCTTTGTCATGAATCTGCTGAGCGCAACCGCGCTTGCGCCGCTCGCCGCCTTGTCGGTGCTGGCATACGCCGTCATCCAGCCCCGCTACGCCGCACTACGCTACCTGGGCCACGCCCTGTTCATCGTCCTGGCCGTGGCGCTGGGCGCACATTGGCTGCCGGGCTTTCATAATCCGCAGGTCATCGGCCCCGTCCGATACACGCCCGACGCACAATCTTTCACGCTCTACCTGAATCTCGACAAGCCCTTGGTAGGGTGCTGGATCTTGCTGGTACTACCCTGGACACAAGCCAAGGGGTCGCTCAGGCGGGCGATCGGCGTTGGCGCTGCAACTGCGGTGCTGACCGCCGCTGTCTGCTTGCCCCTTGCCTGCGCCCTGGGTTTGGTCGGCTGGGCACCAAAATGGCCGCCCATGGCTTGGCTCTGGCTGCTCAACAACCTGCTGCTGGTGACGATCTCGGAAGAAGCGATGTTCCGCGCCTATGTGCAGGGCGGCCTGGGGCGTTTGTTGCAGAAGATGCGCGGTGGCGACTGTCTGGCCTTGCTTGCCGCCAGCGCCCTGTTCGGCCTGGCGCATTTCGGCGGTGGCTGGCCATGGATGCTGATGGGCAGCGTCGCAGGCATCGGTTATGGCTTGGCCTATCGCTACGGCGGCTTATGGGCAGCTGTGTTGGCCCACGTAGGACTGAACCTGGCGCACTTCGCCCTGTTTACCTATCCGATGAAACAGCTCGGCGCCTAGCGCCGAATGACAGTACGCTGCTGGGGAATCGACAGGCCACTCCCCTCCTCCGTCTCCTGCACCTTCTCGTCCTCCGCCGATTGTTTCTCGGCCAGCAGCACCGTCACCACGCTATTCGTCGCGCGCAGGCGGTGCGCCATCAGGTTGCCCACGTTGCGGTAGAGCTTGGCCACCAGCGAGGGCTGCAGCTTGATCACGTCCATGCGGTCGAAACGCAACAGGCGCGAAGGTTCGACCGTAGTGACGGAGGCGGAGCGCTCGCCGTAGTCCACCAGGGCCAGCTCGCCGAATATGTCGCCGGGCTTTACATCGGCCATCCAGACGGGATCATGATCCTTTGCCTTGCGCGTGACCTTGAGCTTGCCCGACATCACGGCGAACATATGGCGTCCGCGCTCGCCCTGCTCGATCACCACGTAGTTGGCCGGCACTTCCTCCTGCCGGCACAGGCCGAGGAACTCGCCCAGTTCTTCGGGGGTCAGTTCATTGAACAGCGGTACGGAGGCCAAGAGCCGTTGCAGGGGTGAGTCGGTTTTCATGGGCACACCGCTCCAATTGATCGTAATGCGGAGTCTAGGAGCCTTTGCCACGCCAGCCAAGGGTTCGCTAGGGTATTCGACGATCGTGAAGTGCTGCGCCGCAACGTAAACTACCCGCCGTATTCGCTGCCCAAGCAAAAGCACTGCTAGAATCACCCTAACGCAGTTTCGAGATATCCCAATGGTTGGAATCCTCTTGGTGACGCATTACGGACTTGGCGAGAGCCTGGCGGAGTGTGCCGCCCATGTGCTGTCGCGGCCCTTGCCCAATATGCGCCATCTTGCGGTGTACCGTCAGGACGATCCCGACGTGGTGCTGGCACGTGCGCGCGCCATGGTGGCCGATATCGACGACGGCTCCGGCGTGCTGGTGCTGTCCGACATCTACGGCGGTACGCCGTCCAATATCGCGCATCGCCTGATCGAACCGGGCCATATCGAGGCCGTTGCGGGCGTGAACCTGCCCATGCTGGTGCGCACGCTCAACTACGCCAACGAAGCGCTGGAAGTCGTCGTCGGCAAGGCCGTCACGGGCGGCCTGGAAGGCGTGATCTATATGTTGCCGCCCCAGCAGGGCGGCGAGTGAGCCAGAAAGGCAACCATGCAGCAACGTGAAGTCGACATCATCAACAAGCTGGGCCTGCATGCACGCGCGTCGAGCAAGCTTACCCAGCTCGCCAGCCGCTTCAAGAGCGACGTATGGCTCTCACGCAACGGCAAGCGCGTGAACGCCAAGAGCATCATGGGCGTGATGATGCTGGCCGCCGCCAAGGGCAGCCGCATCACCATCGATACCACGGGCGACGACGAAGAGGCCGCAATGACGGCGCTGGTCGAACTCATCGCCAACCGCTTCGACGAAGCGGAGTAGGTATAGAGGGCACGCCATGACGATCGCCCTGCACGGTATTGGAATCGGAGGTGGCATTGCCATCGGCCGTGCCCATCTCGTCACGCATACCGACCTGGAAGTCGCGCACTACGAGATCACCGCCGCAGAAGTGCCGGCCGAAATCGCCCGCTATGACAGCGCTGTGCGCGCCACGCGCAAGGAGCTGGAACAGCTGTGGGGCAGCATCCCCGAGAACGCGCCAACCGAGCTGGGCGCCTTCCTGAGCCTGCATGTGATGCTGCTCAACGACCATACGATCTCGCGCGAACCGCGCGACATCATCACCGCCCAGCACTGCAACGCGGAGTGGGCGCTCAAGCTGCAGCAGGACCGCCTGCTGGAGCAGTTCGACGAGATCGAAGAAGAATACCTGCGCGAGCGCCGCACCGACGTGATCCAGGTGGTCGAGCGCCTGTTCAAGGCGCTCAACGGCCAGAACGGCCAGCACTATGTGCCGCCCGAGGACAGCAAGCACCGCATCCTGGTCGCCTACGACCTGAGTCCGGCCGACATGGTGCTGTTCAAGGAAGCAGCCTTTGCCGCCTTCCTTACCGATGTGGGCGGCCCGACTTCCCATACAGCCATCCTGGCGCGCAGCCTCGACATCCCTTCCATCCTGGCCCTGCACAACGCGCGCCAACTGATACGCGAGGAGGAGATGATCATCGTCGACGGCACGGCCGGCGTGGTGATCGTCGACCCGAGCGACACCATCCTTGCCGAGTACCGTAAGCGCCAGACCGACTACGCAGCCGACCGCAAGCGCCTGAAGGGACTGAAGTCCACTGCCGCCACCACGCTGGATGGCACGACCATCGAGCTGTTCGCCAATATCGAGACGCCGAACGACGTCGACCACGTACGCGCCAATGGCGCGCAGGGCGTGGGCCTGTACCGTTCGGAATTCCTCTTCCTGGGCCGCGACGACCTGCCGGCCGAGGAAGAGCAGTACCGCGCCTACAAGGCCGTGTTGGAAGGCATGAAGGGCGCGCCCGTCACCATCCGCACCATCGACCTGGGCCGCGACAAAATGCCGCGCTGGGCGGACGAGGATACGACCTCCGCCCCTAACCCGGCGCTCGGCCTTACGGGTGTGCGCCTGTGCCTGGCCGAGCCCATGCTGTTCCGTACCCAGTTACGGGCGCTCCTGCGCGCGGGCAAGCACGGCAAGCTGCGTCTTTTGGTGCCCATGCTCGCCAACCTCGCGGAAGTGAGCCAGGTGCTGTTCCACGTTGAACAGGCCAAGGAAAGCCTGCGCGAGGACGGCATCGACTTCGCCGACAACGTGGAGGTGGGCGGGATGATCGAAATCCCCGGCGCCGCGCTCACCATCAACCACTTCCTGTCGCGGCTCGATTTCGTGTCGATCGGCACGAACGACCTGATCCAGTACACGCTGGCCGTGGACCGCGGTGACGACGCGGTAAGCCACCTGTACGACCCCTTCCACCCGGCCGTGCTGCACCTGATCGGCTATGTGATCCGCCAGGCCGATGCGGCTGGCGTGCCCGTCTCCGTCTGCGGCGAAATGGCGGGCGACGTGCGTCTCACGCGGCTGCTGTTGGCGCTGGGCCTGCGCCGCTTCTCCATGCACCCGGCCCAGCTCCTGAACGTGAAGCAGATCATCCTTCAGAGCGATCTAAAGCGCCTCAACGGCCTCGCTGCCGAAATCGAACACGCGCCGGATGCCGACCGCGTGCGCGAGCTCCTCGCCGAGCACCTGGGTTGATGTCCCTGCAGCCCATCCGCCTGGCCATCATCCGCCAGAAGTACAACCCATCGGGCGGTGCCGAGCGCTTCGTCAGCCGCGCCATTGCCGCGCTTGCGGGCAGCGTGGAAGTCACGCTGGTGACGCGCAAATGGGAAGACCACGCCGGCTACCAGAGCCTGATCGTCAACCCCCCCTACCTGGGCAGCGTGTGGCGCGAATGGAGCTTTGCGCGTGGTGTGAAGGCGGCGCTAGCCAAGGCCGACTTCGACCTCGTGCAGTCGCACGAACGCATCGCCTGCTGTGACGTCTACCGTGCCGGCGACGGCGTACACCGCGAATGGCTGGCCCAGCGCCGGCGCCAGCTTGGCCCGCTCAAGCGACTGGGTCTCTTGATCAACCCGCAGCATCACTACTCGCTGGCGGCAGAAAGGCGCCTGTTCACCAGCCCGCAGCTGCGCGCCGTCATCTGCAACTCGCGTATGGTGAAGGAAGAGCTGCAGCACTGGTTCGGCATGCCCGAGGACAAGCTGCACGTGATCTACAGCGGCATCGATGCGGAAGCCTTCCACCCTGAGCGCGCCCGCGCGCAACGTACGGTCCTGCGCGAACAGCTGGGTATCCCGGCGGACGTCGCCACCTTGGTCTACGTGGGCTCCGGTTTCGAACGCAAAGGTGTAGCGACCTGCCTCAAGGCCCTCGCCCTGGCAGGCGGCGATACGCGCCTGGTCATCGTCGGCCACGACAAGCGCGCCAAGCGTTACCAGGCTCTCGCCCAGCAGCTCGGTATCGCGCAGCGCGTGCACTTCACGGGCGCGCAGAAGAACGTGCTGGACTGGTACGGCATGGCCGATGCGCTGTTCCTGCCTACCCTCTACGACCCCTTCCCCAACGTCGCCCTGGAAGCCTTCGCCTGCGGCATCCCCGTGCTGACCAGCACCAAGTCCGGCGCGGCGGAGTTCGTGGAAGACGGCCGGAACGGCTATGTGCGCGATGCGCTGGATGCGCAAGGGTTTGCCGACATCATCGCCTGGCGGCCGAAGGCAGCGGATTGGGCCGGTATGGGTGAGGCGGCGCGTGCAACCATCCTGCCCTATTCGCCCGTTGCGATGGCGGAGCGGCTAACCGGGTTGTATCAGGCGCTGTTGGCTGATAAGCGCACTTCGTAGGTTGGCGCTGAGCTTGCGAAGCCAACAAGTATCGTTGGATCAAAGCGTGTTGGGCTTCGCAAGCTCAGCGCCAACCTACGAGCTCCATTCCTTACGGCCGCAAGCGCTGCGTCAGCCCCTTCAGGAAGTGCCGCAAGAACTGATCCCCACAACGCCGATAGTTGCGCTGGTCCTCCTTGCGGAAAAACGCGCTCAGTTCCGACTTGGATACGGGGAAGCCCACGGACTCCATGATGGCGAGGATATCGTCGTCCTTCAGCTCGAAAGCCACGCGCAGACGCTTGAGTACCAGGTTGTTATACACGGGTAGCTGCACGGGCGGTAGCGGCCGGCTCTCGTCGCGGCCGCGCTTGTGGATGACGAGGCCGTCGAGGAAGTGGGCCATGACTTCGTCGCTGCAGTCGCGGTAGCCCGCCTCCTCGTCCTTCTTCAGGAAGGCGATGATGTCGGCCTTGTCCACCTGGTAGCCGGTCAGCTGAACGATATCGGCGATGCGGGCGTCGCTCACGTCCAGCATATAGCGTACCGAGCGCAATACGTCGTTATGGATCATGGCTGCTCCGGAGCGAGCCCGCGTACGAGCGTCAGCGAGGCTCCCTCGCGGCGGCGAGGGCGGGGGGAGTGGAATAAATCAGCAGGCATTGGTTGATCTTCCACGAACCGAA
>JAFAKZ010000221.1 GCA_019234745.1 Burkholderiales bacterium | reverse complement strand
ACAATGGCCCGGTCGCCATCGAGAAGCAGGACAAGCGTAGTTGGCGAATCGCCGCCTGCAAGGGCGAGCTGGTGGTCCGCTATACCGTATATGCTTACGACCTGTCCGTGCGCGGCGCCTATCTCGATCAGACGCGTCGTTTCTTCAATGGTACCAGTGTCTGCCTGGGCGTCGAAGGCCAGCTCGACCAGCCGGTATCCATCGACATCCTGCCGCACGACGGGAAGGATTATCGCGACTGGCGCGTGGCGACTGCTTTGCGCTCGATCAAGGCCAAGGCATATGGCTTTGGCAGCTATGAGGCTGCAAGCTACGACGAGCTGATCGACCACCCAGTGGAGCTGGGCGATTTCACGCTGATCCAGTTCAAGGCCTGCGGCGTGCCGCATGACTTCGTGCTGGCCGGCCGCCTGCCTAAGGTAGACAGCAAGCGCCTGGCGCGCGACGTAAAGGCGATCTGCGAGCATCAGATCAAGATGTTCGGCGAACCGGCGCCGTTCGATCGCTATGTTTTCATGACTTTCGTTTCGGGCGATGGCTATGGCGGCCTCGAACACCGTGCCTCCACGGCCCTGATGGCCGCCCGCGACAGCTTGCCGCAACCTGGCGAGACGGCCATGAAGTCGAGCTACCGGCAGTACCTTGGCCTGATCAGTCATGAGTATTTCCATAGCTGGAACGTCAAGCGCATCAAGCCGGCGGCCTACGCGCCGTATCCGGCCGACGGCGAGGCATATTCGCGCCTCCTGTGGGCTTTCGAGGGCCTGACCAGCTACTACGATGACCTGACGCTGGTGCGCGCCGGCCTGATCGACGCGGACAGCTATCTGGAGCTCTTGTCGCAGACGGCGACGAGCGTGCTGCGCAACCCCGGCCATACGGTGCAGTCGCTTGCCGATTCCAGCTTCGATACCTGGATCAAATACTACCGCCAGGACGAGAACTCGCCAAACAGCCTGGTCAGCTACTACACCAAGGGCGCGTTGGTTGGCCTGTGCCTGGACCTGCATATCCGCCAGAAGACGGCGGGCAAGAAGTCGCTGGACGATGTGATGGTCGCCCTGTGGGAGCGCTTTGGCCGCGACTTCTACAACGGCAAACCGCAGGGCGTGCCGGAGCGCGAATGGGAGGCGGTGGCCGAGAAGGCGACAGGGCTCAAGCTCAAGCCCCTGTTCGATAGCTGGCTGCGCAGCACAGAGCCGCTGCCGCTGGCCGAGATGCTCGCCATTGCCGGCATCCGCTCGCAGGCGCGTACCCAGCTCAATGCGGCTGACAAGGGCGGCTGGGTGGAGACGCCCAAGGGCTCGTCCGTCTGGCTTGGCACTCGGACCGCAGCCGAAGCGGGCTTTGTGAAGGTGACGCATGTGCTGTCCGACAGCCCGGCCCTCAAGGCAGGCCTGGCGGCGGGCGATTTGATTGTTGCCGTCGACGGCCTCAAGGCCAGCCAGTCCAATATCGATGCGGCGACGGCATTGGCCAAACCGGGCGACAAGCTGGAACTGCTGGCCTTCCGCCGCGATGAGCTGATGCGCTTCAAGCTGAAGCTGGAAGCGGCGCCGCCGACGACGGTGGGCTACAAGAAAGACGATAGCGACACGGCCAAGTTGGCGATCCGCAAGGCCTGGTTGGGCGCGTAACTTGGACTGGATGCAATGAAAAGTGCCGGCCATGAGCCGGTATTTTTCATGCACCCAAGAAATCGAATTCCAACTCCGGCTTTTTGCCCGCAATGATATCGGCCAATGCGCGACCCGAGCCGGGCCCTTCCGTCCAACCTAGCGTACCGTGGCCCGTATTGATGAACAACTTGCCGATGCGCGAGCGGCCGATGATAGGAACGTTCGACGGCGTGGAGGGGCGCAGGCCAGACCAGTACTGCACGGAATTGGGGTCGGCACTGTCCGGGAAGAGCTCGAAATAGCGCTTGGTGAGCGCCTCGCAGCGTACGGTGTTGAGTTCCGTGTTGTAACCGTTGAGTTCCGCAGTACCGGCTATGCGGATGCGATTGCCCAGGCGTGTATACACCATCTTCACGGCATCGTCCGTGATGCTCATGGACGGCGCGCCTTCGTGCCCGTCGACGGAAAGCGTGGCGGAATAGCCCTTGGCCGGATAGACGGGCAGATAGAGCCCAACGGGTGCCGTCAGCAAAGGACTGTAGCTGCCCAGACATACCACATAGGCGTCGGCGACGAGCGTGTCCTCCTTGCCGTCGGCGCAGCGTACGCGCACGCCGGTAATCTCGCCCCCTTCCGCGTTCAGGCCGCGGATGCAATGGTTGAAGCGGAATTCCACACCGCGCGCGGCGGCATGCTGCGCCAGCTTCTGTGTAAAAGCCCGTGCATCGCCCGATTCGTCCGTGTCGGCCCAGGTGGCGCCGACCAGGTGGTCCTTGAGGTGGGCCAGCGCCGGTTCCAGTTCGATGGCGCGCTCGGCCGAAATCGGGTCGCGGATGCAGTCGTACTGGCGCATCAGCTGACAGGCGTCGGCCGCAGCCTCGTAGCTCTCCCGGTCGAAGTAGACCTGCAGGATGCCCGCTGTCGATTCGTCGTATTGAATGCCCGTGGCATTGCGCAACGCCTGTAATGTTGCGCGGCTATAAAGGCCCAAGTTCACCATCTGCACGATATTGTGCTCGGTGCGGCCCGGCATGCATTCACGCAGGAATTGCAGACCCCAGGCCCATTGGCGTGGGTCGGCACGAGGGCGGAAGAGGAGAGGGGAGTCGTCGCGCCACAGCCATTTCATGACCTTGAGCGGGGCGCCGGGGCTGGCCCATGGTTCGGACTGCGAAACGGAGATCTGACCGCCGTTGGCGAAAGTCGTCTCCAGCGCGGCCTCGGGTTGGCGGTCGACGACGGTAACGTCGAAACCCGCTTCCCGCAGGAACCACGCAGAGCTGACGCCGATGATGCCGGCACCCAGGACGACAACTTTCACTTTATTCACCTCGCGTTGCATCGCGCTCGACTGGGCCTAATAATAAGGGTTACCAGCGCCGGCCTGTAAACATTTGTGTCACTTGCCTGGGTGGTTCTTGCACCGTGCCCGTTAATTCAATACTCTGATGGTTGAATATTCAGCAATTGTCGTGCCCGTGTGTCGCGGTCTTGCGCGGTGTTCGGTCAGGGCGAACCGCTCCACAAAGGCGGTCAACAAGAAGAAACGCAAAGGAATCGGTATTCATGCCCTTGATGGCGCAAGACTACGCCATGTCCTCTATGACTGGCCAAGTGCACAATGGTGCCCAAACGGCGGGCGTGGCGTATCAGCGCTCGCGCGGATCTGTTTCATTTAGCACGCATCATCCTGTCCGCATCATGGAGTCCGTACGATGACCCTGACCTTGCGGCGCGCCGTCGTATTTGCGATCGTATTCGGCCTGTTGATTCCAGGCATTATCAGCAGCCTCGTCACGCTTAGCCGACAGCAGGATTCGTTGCTGCAGCAGCTGAACGAAGACCATAAGCGCATCACCGACATCCTCGTGCTCGGCATGCAGGAACCGCTATGGAACCTGTCGCCCGACACGGGTCGCCCGTTGCTCGATTCCGTGATGAGCGACACGCGCATCGTGCGCGTGATCGTGCAGGATGCCACGCTCGGCACCTTTCTCGAGCAGAACCGCGCCGACCGCCGCCTGGGCAAGCTCTCGACGTTGTCAAAGAGCGTGACCAAGCAAGGCAACGTCATCGGCAAGGTGACGGTGGAAATGGACAATGGCGCAGCGCTCGCATCCATCGACCAGTACCGGCGTTATTACCTGTTTACCGTTGCCTTCCAGCTGTTCGTCAGTTTGGCGCTTATCCTGGGCCTGATGCAGAGCCGCGTGCTGCGACCCGTGCAGCGCCTGATGTCGGAGTCCATCCGCCTCGCCAGCCGCGATCTCTCCACGCCCTTCGAGTGGCGCCGGCAGGATGAAATCGGCAAATTGGGCCAGAGCCTGGAAATTACGCGGCAATCCTTGCATAGCCTGTTTGCCGAACTGGAGAGCAAGAACAAGGAGCTGGAAGCGGACATCCAGCAGCGCAAGCAGATCGAGCACGCCCTGCGCGCCAGCGAAGACCGTTACCGTCGCCTGGTGGAGTCCACCAACGTCGTGCCCTGGGAGGCGAACCCGGCCGAGTGGCGCTTTACCTATGTGGGCCCGCAGGCCGAGACGCTATTGGGCTACCCGCTGCATATCTGGTACAGCGAGGGCTTCCTCACCAGCTATCTGCATCAGGACGACCGCCACCTGGCCTACAACCTGTTCACCGAGCAACAGGACAAGGATAAGGTCATCGAGTTCGAGTGCCGCATGCTGGGCGCCGACGGCAAGGTCGTATGGGTGATGCTGGTCGCCACGGCCATCCCGGACGAATCGGGTGAGCGCCACCTGCAGGGCTATCTGATCGATATCTCCGCCCGCAAGGCGACCGAGATCGAGCTGAACCACTACCGCAACCACCTGGAAGAACTGGTGGAGCAGCGCACCAAGGCGCTGGCCGCCGCCAACAAGGAGCTGGAGGCATTTTCCTACTCCGTGTCGCACGATCTGCGCGCACCGCTGCGTAGTGTGGACGGCTTCTCGCAGGTGCTGCTGGAAGACTACGCTGAGCGCCTGGACGATGCGGGCAAGCAGTATCTCAACCGTATTCGCCGCGCCACGCAGAATATGTCGAACCTGATCGACGATCTGCTCAACCTCTCGAAGCTCACGCGCAGCGAAGTGAATACGCAGCCTGTGAACCTGTCGGAAATGGCGACGGATATCGTGCAGGAGTTGCAGGCACTCGACCCGCAGCGCCAGGTGGCCGTCAACATCATGCCCAACCTGATCACGGATGCCGACCCCAAGCTGATCCGCCTGGCCATCCAGAACCTGCTGTCCAATGCCTGGAAGTTCACGGCCAAGATGCCGAACGGCGAAATCCGGTTCGGTGCCACCCATATCGACGGCCAGAACGCCTTCTACGTGCAGGACAACGGCGCCGGCTTCGATATGGCCTACGCCGACAAGCTGTTTGGCGCCTTCCAGCGCCTGCATAGCCCGCAGGAGTTCGAGGGCAATGGCGTGGGCTTGGCCATCGTGCAGCGCATCATTGGCCGCCACAACGGCCGCGTCTGGGCCAAGGGCGTGCTGGGGCAGGGCGCGACCTTCTACTTCACTCTCCCACGTCAAGTCGACCGCTGAGCCTAGTCGCCCACTTTGTCAATTTCGGCACATAAAAGTACCGCCGTTGACCCCCATGCGGCGTTGCAGATCCTCGCAATAGCCTGCTATTGCTGTGGTTTGCGCCTTGCCTGGGAATGAAAACCGGTACTTTTATTCGTGCCGAAATTATCAAAGTAGGCGACCAGCGCACAGGCATACCTGTGCCTGCCTCGCTACAATCTTCCTGAGTTTTTATCCAACACCCCCTTTACAGTCATTCGGCTTGTGCTATAGTCCGGCCGTCTGCACTTAGTGAACAAACGTTCACCGAACTTGATAGGAATATGACCATGGACGACAACAAGAGCAAGGCACTCGCGGCTGCGCTGGCACAGATCGAAAAGCAGTTCGGCAAGGGCTCCATCATGAAGATGGGCGAAGCGCAGATCGAGAACGACCTGCAGGTTGTCTCCACCGGCTCGCTGGGTCTGGACTTGGCGCTGGGCGTGGGCGGCTTGCCACGTGGCCGCGTGGTCGAAATCTACGGCCCGGAGTCGTCTGGTAAGACGACGCTGTGTCTGCAGGCCGTGGCCGAAGCGCAGAAGATGGGTGGCGTGGCCGCCTATATCGACGCGGAAAACGCGCTGGACCCGGTGTATGCGCAGAAGCTGGGCGTGAACGTTTCCGACATGCTGATCTCGCAGCCGGACACGGGTGAACAAGCGCTGGAAATCGCCGATATGCTGGTGCGCTCGGGTGGTGTGGACATCATCGTGGTGGACTCGGTGGCTGCACTGGTGCCGAAGGCCGAAATCGAAGGTGAGATGGGTGACAGCCACGTGGGCCTGCAGGCCCGCCTGATGTCCCAGGCCCTGCGTAAGCTGACGGCCAATATCAAGCGCACGAACACGCTGGTGATCTTCATCAACCAGATCCGTATGAAGATCGGCGTCATGTTCGGCAACCCGGAAACGACCACGGGTGGCAACGCGCTGAAGTTCTACGCTTCCGTCCGCCTCGACATTCGCCGCACGGGCGCGATCAAGAAGGGCGAAGAAGTTATCGGTAACGAAACGCGCGTCAAAGTCGTGAAGAACAAGGTTTCGCCCCCGTTCCGCGAAGCGAATTTCGATATCCTGTATGGCGAAGGTATCTCGCGCGAGGGCGAAATCGTCGAGCTGGGTGTGGTCCACAAGATCGTCGAGAAGTCCGGCGCGTGGTATGCCTATAGCGGTAGCAAGATCGGCCAGGGCAAGGACAATGCGCGCGAATACCTGCGCGACAATCCGGAGATCGCCCGCGAGATCGAAGGCCGCATCCGTGCCGCCGTCGGCGTGACCATGCCGCTGCCGCATGAAGAGCACGACGACGAGCCGATGCCGGAAGACGCGTAAGCGAGATCGGCGCGGCGACAGCCGATTGCCGGTCCCAATGCAAAAGGCCAAGCATTGCTTGGCCTTTTGTTCTTATGGGCGCGAGTCGGGTAGGCGAATCAGTTTGCTGCCGCGATGCGTTCACGCAGCCATTTGCCGATCAAGGCAATTTCCTCCAGAACAACCGTGTGGGGCATGGCCCAGGTGTGCCAATCTACCTGGCGCCCAGGTGTCGACACGCGTTTGGCGGCGTCCGCACCGAGAGCTGCCGGTACGACGGGGTCCATGCTGCCGTGGGCGGCGAAAACCGGGGTCAGCGCGTTGGCTGCGGTGGACTCGGCCTCGATCAGGCCAAGAGAGGGGAAATAGGTGGAAAGCGCGATGATGCCGGCCAGCTTCTCGCCATGCGTCAAGCCGGTCGTATAGGCCATGGCGCCACCTTGCGAGAAGCCTGCCAACACGATGCGTTCGCACGGGATACCGCGCGCATTCTCTCGCGCGATCAAGCGACGAATGGCCTCGCGGCTCTCCTTGAGCCCATCTTCGTCGACGTGCCGGCTCAGCGAACCAAGCTCGAGAATGTCATACCAGGCTCGCATGACGTAGCCGTTGTTGCAGGTCACCGGAATAGCCGGCGCGTGCGGGAAGACGAAGCGCACAGGGCCGCTGCCGTCCAGTTTCAGCTCCGGTACGATGCCAGCAAAGTCGTGGCCATCGGCACCCAGGCCATGCATCCAGATCACCGCCCAGGTGGGGTTCGGGCCTGTCTCAACTTCAATGACTTCGAGCAATTCGCTCATGTATTCATTCCTTGCATTGGGTATAGCGGAAGCAGTCAGCAGCATGGTCATTTACCATGCCAACGCCCTGCATATAGGCATAGATGATAGTGGTGCCTACAAATTTGAAGCCCCGCTTGGACAAGGCCTTCGAAATTCGGTCTGACACGGGTGTATGGGTCAGGTGAGCGGGTTGGTCGACCCACGAGCGCTGAACGGGCTTGTTGTCCACGTGAGCCCACAGCCACGAATCCAACGTCAGACCCTCTTCGCGCATCTGCAGGTAGGCGCGCGCGTTGGAGATGGCCGCCGCCACCTTGAGCCGGTTACGCACGATGCCTGGATCAGCCAGCAGCGCGGCAACCTTTGCGTCGTCGTAACGCGCGATCTTCTGCGCATCCCAGCCATCGAATGCCTTGCGGTAGCTCTCCCGTTTGTTCAGTATCGTTTCCCAGGAGAGCCCGGCCTGCGCACCCTCCAGGTTCAACATCTCGAACAGCTTCACCTCATCATGGCATGGCACGCCCCATTCCTCGTCGTGATAGGCGAGGTAGCGCGGGTTCTTGGGGTTCGCCCAGGCGCAGCGGCATGGCTGATCTGACATCAGCGGGTCTCCTTGAATACGGGAAGATAGCATGGCGGGAGCAGCTGCGAGATCCGCAGGTACTGCGACGCGGCAATGCTACATCAGCGGCATCGCCTCGCGATGAGCAACTTACCGCTAGTACGACAGCGGAATAGTGAAGCGGCGCACGCCCAGCGTCTCGCCGTCCATAAAGCCTTCGACGAAGGCGGGTGTTTCCTGGTGGCGCATCAGCTCCTGCACGAGCCGTTCGGGTACCTGGACAACGAAGGACTTCTTCTCAGGAACATAGCTGCCGGTAAATTCGCGCGCCGTGATCTTGAGCGACTTCAATAGTGGCCCGTCGCTGGCCGAGAATTTCAAGGTGAAGATGGAATTCTCTTTTGGCTTATGCGATTCCTGTGTCGACTTGCTGAGCTCCACCCATACCGGCCAGTGGCCTGCCACCTGGCGCATCTTGGTGGTGTTCTGGATGGTCGAGCGTTGTGCATTCGAGGACGATTTCGTCCGGAACAAGGCCGAGAATGCTTCTAGTACGCGCGAGAGCCAGCTTCGATTGTCCGTTCTAGCCACGATTCCTCCTGGTTCGATACCTCAAGTGTAGTCGCCCGGGGAGGAAACCGCCGGGCGTCACTACTTTGGAGGTCAAATTATGACTGGTCCTTCGCGACCTGCGGGGGCGCAATTGCCTCGGCACGCTTGCGCAACTCGAATTTCTGTATCTTACCCGTGGACGTCTTGGGCAGCTCGCCGAACACCACATGCTTGGGCCGCTTGAAGCCGGCCAGGTGCTCGCGGCAATAAGCCAGAATTTCCTCTGCTGTCGCCGTGGCGCCGGGCTTGAGTTCTACGAAGGCGCAGGGTGTTTCGCCCCACTTCTCGTCATGCTTGGCAACCACGGCCGCGACCAGCACGGCTGGGTGGCGGTACAGCACCTCTTCCAACTCGATGCTGGAGATGTTCTCGCCTCCCGAGATGATGATGTCCTTGCTGCGGTCCTTGATCTTGACGTAGCCATCGGGCTCGATCACGGCTAGGTCACCCGAGTGGAACCAGCCGCCGGCGAACGCTTCCTGCGTGGCTTTCTCGTTCTTCAGATAGCCCTTCATGCATAGATTGCCGCGGAAGAAAATCTCGCCAATGGTTTCGCCATCATGCGGCACGGGCTCCATGGTGGTGGGGTCCAGCACGGTAAAGCCAGCCTGCAAGGTATAGCGCACGCCCTGGCGCGCCATCAGGCGGGCGCGCTCGGACAGCGCGACGTTTTTCCAGGACTCATGCGTGGCGCAGATGCTGGAAGGGCCGTAGACCTCGGTCAGGCCGTAGATATGGGTCAGCTCGATGCCGATGCGCTCCATGCCCTCGATCATCGATTCCGGCGGGGCCGAACCGCCCGTCATCGCGTGTACCTTGTGCTCGATACCCGCCTTCCACTCGTCCGGCGCGTTCACCAGCATGTTCTGCACAATGGGCGCGCCGCAGTAGTGCGTGACCTTCTCACGGCGGATTAGGTCGAAGATCATTTTTGCGTCCACACGGCGCAGGCAGATGTTGACGCCGGCGCGGGCGGCAATGGTCCAGGGGTAGCACCAACCATTGCAATGGAACAGCGGCAACGCCCACAGGTAGACGGCGTGCCGGGGCATATCCCATTCCAGGATATTGCTGATGGCGTTCAGGTAGGCGCCACGGTGGTGGTAGACCACGCCCTTGGGGTTTCCCGTGGTGCCGGAGGTGTAGTTCAGGCAGATGGCGTCCCACTCGTCCTTCGGTGGCTGCCAAGCGTAGTTGGGGTCGCCCTGGGCGACGAAGCCTTCGTACTCGATACTGCCGATGCGTTCGCCTGGGCCGTCGTAAGTGACATCATGCACGTCGATGACCAGGGGTTGGACGCGGGTCTTGGCCAGCGCTGCCTTGATGGTGCCGGAGAACTCACGGTCCACGAGCACGACCTTGGCCTCGCCGTGGTCCAGCATAAAAGCGATATTGTCCGCGTCCAGCCGGGTATTCAGGGTATTGAGCACGGCGCCGACCATGGGCACACCGAAATGCGCTTCGATCATGGCCGGAATATTGGGCAGCATGGCGGCCACCGTATCGCCGCGACCGATGGCGTGCTGCGCCAGCGCCGAGGCGAGCCGGCGACAACGCGTATAGGTATCGCGCCAATTCTGGCGCAGGCTGCCATGCACGATGGCGGTGTACTCGGGGTAAACGCTTGCCGCGCGATCGAGGAAATCGATCGGCGTCATGGTGACGTGGTTGGCGGAGTTCTTGTCTAGCCCGTTATCGTAGATGCTCATTTGTCTCTTCCTCATCAGAATGAATCAAGCAACATCTCGACACGGTGCTTTGGCTTCCTGGCTATTTCTTGGGTCGGAAGGCCTTCACTACCTCTTCTCGCGTCTCGACGTATGCGGCGCCAATCAAATCCAAACAATACGGTACGGCAGCGAATATGCCGGGCACGATAACCGCGCCGCTGGAATCCTTCAATCCTTCCAGTGTTTCACGGATGGCGCGCGGCTGGCCGGGCAGGTTCAGGATCAGCGCTTTGCCACGAATCACACCCACCTGGCGCGATAGGATGGCCGTGGGCACGAACTTCAGGCTGATCTGGCGCATCTGCTCGCCAAAGCCCGGCATCTCCCGGTCGGCCACGGCAAGTGTTGCGTCCGGCGTCACGTCGCGTGGGGCGGGGCCCGTTCCGCCGGTGGTCAGCACCAGGCCGCAGCTGGCCTCGTCCACCAGGCGCTTGAGCGTCGCCTCGATCAGGGGCTGTTCGTCCGGGATCAGCGCTTCTTCGACCGTAAATGGCGTGGCAAGTGCCGAGGCCAGCCACTCTTTCAGGGCCGGGATGCCCTTGTCTTCATACACGCCGCTGGACGCACGGTCGCTAATCGACACCAGGCCGATGCGCAGCTCACTCATCGTCTTCCTCCAGTACGTCGTCTTCGTCCAGCTCGTCATCCGCACGTCCGCTCGGCTTGGGCTCGGGGAAGATGTCCTTCAAGAGCTGGAACAGCGCGCGGAAGTGCTTGGGTGGCTTGTTGCCGGCCCGCTCGGCCCTTGCGTTACGGACCAGCTGGCGCAGCGCCTGGATGTCGACATCGGGATGTTCGTCGATAAAACGCGCCACCGCCTTGTCATCGGTCAACAATTGCTCACGCGTGCGCTCAATCGAGTGCAGCCAGGCCGTCTGCTGGTCATTGTCTCCCTTCAGCGCATCAAGGTAAGCACGGATAGGCGCCGGGTCGATCTCACGCATCAGGCGGCCGATGTACTGGCGCTGGCGCTTGATGGCGCTGTTCGAGTTGATGCGCTGGGCGTCCAGGATCGCTGTGAGCAAGGTCTCGGGTAGGTCCAGCTTCTTAAGCTGGCCTTTGGAGAGCGCGATCAGCTCCACGCCCAGGTCCTGCAGCGCGTTCATCTCGCGCTTCATCTGCGATTTGCTGACGTATTCGATTTCGTCGTCGAATTCGTCTTCGGCGTGTTCGTTGGGGTGTGGGTACGACATGGCTGGGGCTAATATAGGTGAAGGACTGTTATGATACCGGAGCCCGCGACCGGGTTGAACGATTCCCGCCGTGAACTGGCGAATACTTTCGACGGTCCCAGTACTGCGGACTGTGTTGTCGATGTTGTTTCCACTCCCCACATCAGCCGAGCCTCTCGTGAGCGAAAAACATAAGAACGGATTTTCCTACAGCAAAGAACAACTGAACTCGCTGACTGAAAGCGTCCTGGCCATCGCGCGTGCCGGTGGCGCCAGCGCCTGCGAGGTCGATGTGTCGGAAGCCGTCGGCCAGAGCGTGACGGTACGCATGGCCGAGGTGGAAACCATCGAGTACAACCGCGACAAGGGCGTGGGTGTGACCGTCTATATGGGCCTGCGGAAGGGGCACGCCAGCACTTCGGACTTTTCACCGGCCGCGCTGGAGCAGACGGTGGCTGCGGCCATCGGCATCGCCCGCCATACGGCGGAAGACGACTGCGCCGGCCTGGCCGACAAGGATCGCCTGGCTACCGTGTTCCCCGAGCTGGACCTGTACCACCCCTGGCCCGTTGACGTGGAAGCGGCCATTGGCTTGGCGACGGAGTGCGAAGACGCGGCGCGAGCGGTCGATGGCCGCATCAGCAATTCGGAAGGGGCGACGGTCTCGGCCCACACTGGACATTCCGTCTACGGCAATTCGCACGGCTTCCTCGGCTATAGCGCCAGCAGCCGCCACTCCATGTCCTGCGCCGTCATCGCGCAGGCGGGTGATGCCATGCAGCGCGACTACTGGTACACCCTGGCGCGCGCGCCGGGCGATCTCGATAACGCCGCTGCCGTCGGCCGCAATGCGGGCGAGCGGACGGTGGCCCGCCTGGGTGCACGGCGCATTCCCACCGGTACCTATCCGGTGCTGTACGACCCGACGCTGGCAAGTGGCCTGATCAGCCATTTCGTGTCGGCCATCTCGGGCGGCAGCCTGTACCGCAAGTCCAGCTTCCTGCTCGATTCGCTGGGCCACCAGGTGTTCTCCTCACTAGTAAACATCGTGGAAGACCCCTTCCTGCCGCGCGGTATCGCTAGCTCTGCCTTCGATGGCGAGGGGGTAGCGACGGTCAAGCGTGACTTGGTGACCAACGGCGTACTGAACGGCTATTTCCTGGCCAGCTATTCCGGCCGCAAGCTGGGTATGGCCAGTACGGGCAACGCGGGAGGCTGTCACAACCTGATCGTGGCGCCCACGGCAGGCGGCTTCGACGATATGCTCAAGCGCCTCGGTACGGGTCTGTATGTGACGGAGTTGCTGGGGCAGGGCATCAATACGGTGACGGGCGACTACTCGCGCGGCGCGGCCGGCTTCTGGGTCGAGAACGGCGTCATCGTGCACCCGGTGGAAGAAATCACCATCGCTGGCAACCTGAAGAATATGTATCAGTCCATCGTCGCCATCGGCTCCGATGTCGACCGCCGTGGTAGCAAGCACGTCGGCTCCATCCTGATCGACAAGATGATGGTCGCCGGCGAGTGAGCCAACCCGCCTACTGGGCACAGGCCAGCGCTGAGCTGGCCGCGCGTGACCCGGTGATGGCGGGCTTCGTTACTGAGTATGCCGGCATGAGCTTGGTACAGAAGGGCGACCCTTTCGCCACCCTATGCCGGGCCATTGTCAGCCAGCAAATTTCCGTCAAGGCGGCTGATGCCATCTGGGCACGGCTCGATGCGGCCGTAAGCGGCATTGCGCCAAATGCTCTGATCGCGGCCGACGTCGAGACCTTACGCGCGGCGGGCTTGTCGCGCGCCAAAATCGTCTACCTGCAGGACCTGTCGCAGCGCGCACTGGATGGCCGTTTCAGTCCTGGGCACTGGTTGGAACTGGATGACGCTGCCGTCATGGCTGAACTCACAGCCGTAAAGGGCATAGGCCGCTGGACGGCGGAGATGTACCTGATCTTCTCACTGCAGCGGCCGGATATCCTGCCGGTGGATGATATCGGCTTGCAGAAGGCGATCGCGCTGCATTACTTGGGGGGAGAACGGCCCACCGCAAAGGCCATCCATGCGCTGGCCGACAAGCACTGGCGCCCGTGGTGCACGGTAGCGACTTGGTACCTATGGCGTAGCCTGGACCCCGTCGCCGTTGCCTATTAAGGTCGTTTGCGCGGCGCCAGCAACATTCCATTCAGGTACAGTAGGTCCAAGCCTAAGCGCAGCATGCCTTGTACAGCGTCTTCCGGTGTTTCCACGATGGGTTCGCCGCGGCCGTTGAAGGAGGTATTGAGCAGCACCTCGTGCCCCGATAGCGCCCCAAACGCCTGCAATAGCGCGTAGACCGGACCGCAGTCCGAGGTGGCGACCTGTACGCGCGCTGTGCCGTCCACATGGGTCACGGCTGGCAGATGCCGCGACTTCACCCGGCCGTTGAACAGCATGAAATGGCAGGAATCGGGCAGGTGCGTGAAATCGTCGCGGGCGGCGCGCTCCGTGGCGATAGGCGCGAGCGGGCGCCAGGGTTCGCGCTGCTTGAGGCGGTTGACGCGTGCCCAGTTCTCCGCCCGCAGCGGCGAAGCGAGGATGGAACGATGGCCCAGTGCGCGTGGTCCGACTTCCGCGGCGCCGTGATGGAAGCCGACGATTGCGCCGGTGTGGATCGCTTGTGCCAGTTGCTGCAGGGCAGTGTCGCCAGTCGCAACGACTTCCACTTGATCACCCCAGCGTTCTTGCACCTCGCTTGCGCTTATCGCGTATTCGCCGCCCAGGTAGGCAATCTGCGGCCCAGCCTGGCTTGGTTTGCTCGGTTGCGATAGAAACAACGCCGCGCTACCCAAGCCGAGTCCTTCGTCATTGGTGGCCGGCGGGATGAATACGCGGCCATATTTTTGCGCCAGCAGGCTGTTGGCTGGGCAATTCAAAGCACAGCCGCCGGCCAGTACGATGCCGTCGAAGTCGAAACTGTTGCGCCGCGCCATCGTGGTGGCCACGCTCAGCAGTGCGTCGACGTTGTGCTGGAACATCCATTGCGCACTTGCCGCGATATTGGCATGCAGCTCGGGCGGGTAGTCCTGGCCGTTCCATTGCGTGCGGGCCGCATTGCCTTGCGACAGAATGCCGTGCAACCAGTATTCCGCGATCTCGGCGCCCGTTGGGAACGGGCCGCGCCCTTGTAGCTCGGCCAGTGTACCCACAAGCTCGGGCTGAGCGTAGATGGGCATGCCGTAGGCGGCCAGCCCCATCAATTTGCCGGCGCGCGCAATGCCGCCAAAGCCAAGGTGCTCCGCCACGCGGTTGTAGAAGGGCCCGCACCAAAATCCATGCGCCACGATGGGGCGACTCTTGCCATCGATGCCCAGGTAGATGCCGCCGCCCGCAAAGTCGTTAGACGAGGTGCCGTCGAGTGTTACGACCAAGGGCTTGGTAAAGGGGCTGAAGTAATACGCGTACTGCGCGTGTGCAAGATGATGGCTGACAAACCATGCTTGCTTCGGCGCCCTGCCATGCAGGCTGAATTCGATTTCCTGGATATGGTGGCTGCCCAGGTCGACAAGCGGCGACATGGCGGCGATGCCGGCGTGCGAGGCCACCCAGCGGTTGCTTAGGCTGAGTGCAGGAAACTGCTCGGGGATGACATAGATACGCTGGGCGGGCTCTGGCGTGGCGCTGAGCGGTACGCGGTGCGCGTGGCCAGGGGGCATATTATCCAGGTAAGGGTTGCCGTCATGAACTGCCAGCGGTACGCGCCGTTCACCGCGCAGCGCGATGTGCAGCCCGCCGTCCCAGTCGATGATGGGCACGCCCTGAGTGGTGGTAATGGCGCAGACGTCTACATCGGCCATGCCTATGCCGAAGCGGGCGAGGAAGTCGTTGATCGCACTGGCAGTGAGCCCGATGGCATGCCGTACACGCGTGTGGCGTTCTCGCTCGTAGAAGCCGAGCAGCTCGTTGTCGCGATATACCGCCATATTGGCGTCGTGCCCGAAGTGCAGTCCGACAACAATCATCATCACTCCATCGTATCTACGGCGACGTGAGGCCGCGCTGACTCAGACCACATGGACGCGTACCCGGCCACAGAGTATCGCAGCAATGGGGATCTGCCATAAAAATGCGTGGTAGCCGCCAAGTCGTGAGCGAAAAAAGCAAAAGGCCGGCACACCATGGGTATGCCGGCCTCGTGCTGCAGGGATTGCTGCTTACTTCATACGGTCATTCAAAGCCACCGGCTGCCAGCCGCCACCCAGCGCCTGATACACCGACACGAGCGCCGTCACGCGGTCGCGCAGGGCGTCCACGTGGTCGCGCTCGGCAGCGAGGCGATCGCGCTCGGCGTTGATCAGGTCGAGATAGCTCGCCGTACCTGCCTTGTAGCGTGTGTTCACCAGCTCGCGGATGCGGCTCTCGTCCTGCGCGCGCAAGGTCGTAGCGGTAAGGGCGTCCGTGGTTAATTGGTGCGCGGCGAGGGCCGACTTCGCATCTGCATAGGCCGAGCGGGCGGCCTGCGCGTAAGCGATCTCGGCCTGATTGCGCGAGGCCTTGGCAGCTTCCACTTCCGCCTCGATGCTGGCCAAGCCGACGATGGGCTGCGCGATAGCGGCGCCTGCCGTCCAGGTGCGCGCGCTGCTCTTCAGTAGGCTGCCCGCCGTCAGACTCTGCCCGCCGAACAGGCCGGACAAGCTGATGTCGGGGAAAAAGCGGCGGCGGGCTTCGCTCAGGCTGGCGTCAGCCTGGGCGAACTGAGCGGCGGCCAGTTCCACGTCGGGCCTGCGCGTGAGCAGATCGGCCGGCAGCGAGAGTGGAATCTCCGGCGCATTGGCTAGTGCTTCCAGGCCTTGGCCGCGCTGCACCTGGCCTTCCACTACTTCGCGCGGCGAGCGGCCGAGCAGTACCGAGAGTGCTGCTTCGGCCTGCGTTTGTGCGGCGATGGTAGTTGGCAGTTGCGCCGCGACAGCTGCGCGCTCAGCTTCCGCCTGCTTCAGTTCGAACTCACCGGATGCGCCCACCGCGTAGCGCTTCTTCTGCAGCGACAGGGCGTCGTCCCGCGTCGCCAGCGTCTGCGTCAGCAGGGCCACGTCGGCATCCAGGCCCAGCAGCGCAAAGTAGCTCTTGGCCGTCTGCGCGGCGACGGCGCTGCGTGACACCTCGCGGGCATATTGCGTTGCCGCCAGCTGCGCCTTGGCCGCATCGCGCGCCTTCCACAGGCGGCCCCACAGGTCCACCTCGTAGGAAGCCGCCACATTGGCCTGGTAGATCGTGACCGTCGCCGTTTGTCCCGGCAGAGACGTTTGTTGGCTAGGCTTTTGGCGCTCGACGGCGCCATTCAGGCCCACCTGCGGCAGCAGCGCCACCGTTGCTTCGCGCAATGCGGATTCCGATTGCGTCACGTTCTGTGCGGCAGTCAGCACATTGGCGTTGTGGGCCAGGGCTTCTTCCACCAGCGTCGTGAGTGTCGGGTCGTTGAAGTTACGCCACCATTCGTCCACCAGCGGTGAAGTCGTCTCGGATTGCGCCGTGGGCAGGTCCTGCTTCGGGGGCTGCGCCACGCCGGCGCAGCCGGTCAGGGCCAGCGCGGCGGCCAGCGCTGTCGGCACCAGGTATTTAAAGTTCGTCATGATGTTCTCCCGTGACGATACCGAACTCGTTTTCGGACTTCGGCGGCAGCAGCTCTTCTTCCGGCGTCTTCAGGCGGCGATCGGTAATGATCTTGTAGAACAAGGGCACGAAGAAGATGGCCAGGAAGGTGGCCGCCATCATGCCGCCCATCACGCCCGTGCCGACCGACGTACGCGCACCTGCGCCCGCACCGGTGGAGAAGGCGAGCGGCGACACGCCGAGGATGAAGGCGAGCGAGGTCATGATGATGGGGCGGAAGCGCAGGCGTGCCGCTTCGATGGCTGCTGCGGCCGGCGGGTAGCCCTCATGGTGCTTCAGCACGGCGTATTCCACGATTAGGATGGCGTTCTTCGCGGCAAGGCCTAGCAGCGTCACGAGGCCGATCTGGAAATACACATCGTTGGTGAAATGCCGCAGGTTGACGGCGACCAGCGCGCCGAACATGCCGAAGGGCATGGCCATCAGGATCGACAGCGGCAGCGACCACTTCTCGTACTGCGCAGCCAAGATCAGGAACACCATGATGGCAGCCAGACCGAGTGCAATGGCGGCAGCGCTGGTGACCTTCTTTTCCTGGAAGGCCGAACCGGTCCACTCGAAGCTGATATCGCTGGGCAGCGTCTGCTTGGCGAGCTTCTCGAACTCCGCGATCGCCTGGCCTGAGGAATGGCCAGGTGCCGGGCCGCCCAGCAGCTTCACGGCCGGCAGGTTGTTGTAGCGCTCCATGATGTCCGGACCGGAGCTGTACTGCACGTTGGCAAAGGCCGACAGCGGTACCATCTCGCCCTTCTGGCTACGCACATAGATATTGCCGATGTCTTCCGGGCGCTTGCGATAGGGGGCGTCGGCGCTCAACAGCACCTGCCAGGTACGGCCGTACTTGTTGAAGTCGTTGACGTAATAGGTACCCAGCGTACCGGCCAGCGTGTTGAACGCGTCCGTCAGCGGAATACCCAGTGCCTTGGCACGCTCGCGGTCCACGTCGACATAGAGCTGGGGTGCATTGGCACGCCACAGCGTCTGCACACCATGACGGTCGCCACCGCTCAGGACCTTGTCCTGCGAGGTCGCGCCGATCATCGCGCCCGTAGCAGCAGCCAGCGCCTTGGCGCCGCCTTCGCCGCGGTTCTGCAGGAAGACCGTGAAGCCCCCTGTATTGTCGAGGCCGAAGATGGCGGGCGGGTTGAAGGCGATGGTCAGGGCATCCTTGATGCCGCCCGTCTTCATGAAGAACTCGCCGACCAGGTCCTTGGTCGTGACCTTGCGCTCGTCCCAGTGCTTCTGCGTGACGAAGATGGTCGCTGCGTTGTTCTTGAAGCCGCCGCCAATAAAGTCCATGCCGGAGAAGGCAATGACGTGCTCGTTGGCCGGGTTGGACTGGATAGCCGCAACGACCTGCTTCACGACCGCATCGGTGCGCTGCAGCGAGGCGCCATCGGGCAGGAACACGGCGCCGATGTAGTAGCCCTGGTCTTCGTCCGGCACGAGCGAGCTTGGTGTGATCTTGAGCATGCCGCCCGTCAATACAATCATCCCGCCGAACAGCGCGACGCCAAGCAGGCTGCGCCGCATCATGAAGCTGACGCCGCTTACGTAGTGGCCTGTCACCCGGTGGAACCAGTCGTTGAACCAGACGAAGAAACCCGCGGTCTGCTTGTGCTCGCGCTTGAGGATCAGCACACACAGGGAGGGCGTCATGGTCAGGGCAACGATGCCCGACAACACCACGGCGATCGAGATGGTGACGGCGAACTGGCGATATAACTCGCCGGTGAGGCCGCCCAGGAAGGCGATGGGCACGAACACGGCGCACAGCGTCAGCACGATGGCGATGACGGGGCCCGTCACCTCCTTCATCGCCTGCAGTGCAGCTTCACGCGCCGGCAGATGATTCTCGTGCATGATCCGCTCGACGTTTTCCAGCACCACGATGGCATCATCCACCACGATACCGATGGCGAGCACCATGCCGAACAGGGTGAGCGTGTTGATCGAGTAGCCGAGCAGGTGTAGGCCTGCGAAGGTACCGATAAGCGACACGGGTACGGCCAGGGTCGGGATCAAGGTCGCGCGCCAGTTCTGCAGGAACAGGAACACGACGAGGAACACCAGCACCATGGCTTCGCCCAGCGTCTTGATCACCTCGTGGATGGACACTTCCACGAAACGCGTGGTGTCATAGGGCACGGCATAGGTCAGGCCGGCAGGGAAGCGGGCCGACAGCTCGGACATCGTGGACTTCACCTGCTTGGCCACATCGAGCGCATTGGCGCCTGGCTGCAGGAAGATACCCATTAGCACGGCAGGCTTGCCGTTGTAGGTGCCGTTGAAGTTGTTGTCCTTCGAGCCGAGTTCGACGCGGGCGATATCGCTCAGGCGTAGTTTCGAGCCATCCGGGTTCGAGCGCACGATGATGTTCTCGAACTCTTCCGGCTTGGCCAGACGGCCCTTCGTGGTAATGGTGTAGACCATCTCCTGGTTGCCACCGTTTGGCGTCTCGCCGATCTTGCCGGCGGCGAACTGGGCATTCTGCTCGTTGATGGCGGCAGCCACGTCGGCCACCGTCACCTTGAGCTGCGTCATGCGGTCGGGCTTGAGCCAGACACGCATGGCGTAGTCCTTGGCACCGAAGATCTGCACATTGGTCGTGCCGGGGATCTTCTTGATCTCGTCCAGCACGTTCAAGGTGACGTAGTTCGAGGTGAACAAGTCGCCGTACTTGCCGTCAGGCGAATAGAAGGCCAGCACCTGCAGGAAGGCGGACGAGCCTTTTTCCACCGTCACGCCCTGGCGGCGTACTTCCTCGGGCAGGCGCGCGTCGGCCTGCTTGACGCGGTTGTTGACGTTGAGCGCAGCCTTATCGACGTCCGAACCGATCTCGAACGTTACCGTGATGGTCACGGCGCCGTTGGAGGTCGAGGTGGACTCCATATACATCATGCCTTCGACGCCGGTAACGGCGTTCTCGATCGGCGCGGCGACCGTCTCGGCAATCGTTTCGGCGGATGCACCGGGGTAGTAGGCCTGGATCTGGACTACCGGCGGGGCGATATCA
>JAFAKZ010000565.1 GCA_019234745.1 Burkholderiales bacterium | reverse complement strand
CTACCTGGCCGCGCGTCACCCGGCCAGGTGGCAGGAGGCCGAAAGCTGGCTCGGTCTCCTGGAGTCGCAGATCGGCAGCAGCGCGTTGCGCGCCAAGGTCGAGGGCCTGGGCATGCACTGGCTCTACCTGGCGTGGGCCAAAGGCAGCTTCCTGCGCCATCAGGGGCGCTATGTCGAGGCCATTGCAACACTGCGTTCGGCCGATGACGTGTTCGAGCTGTGTTCGTCCCTGTTTATCAAGATGGATGCTCGGCGCGAACTGTATCTATGCGAGTCGCGGCTTGGTCGCTGGGAAGCAGCGCTCCATACGCACGAGGAGTGCGCCGAACGGCAAGCAACGCTGCTCAACCGAACGAACACGATACGCCTGCAGACCCTGACCATACTGCACGACGTGGAAACGGAGCGGATCGCGCGGCAGAAGGCGGAGGAATCCACGCGGTTGAAGAGCGAGTTCCTCGCCAATATGAGCCACGAGATCCGCACGCCGATGAACGCCGTGCTGGGCTTGGCGCACCTGGCGCTGCAGACGGAACTCAATCCGAAGCAACGTGATTACATAAGCAAGATTCACCGCGCCGGTCAGTCCTTGCTGGGCGTTATCAACGACATCCTGGATTTTTCCAAGATCGAGGCAGGCAAGCTGGATGTCGAGTCCGTGCCGTTCTCGCTGGATGAGGTGCTGTCGGGCATCGCCACGGTCACGGGGCAGAAGGCGGCGGAAAAGCAGATCGAATACCTGTTCGAGGTCAGCCCGTCCGTTCCGCGCAATCTCGTAGGCGACCCGCTTCGGCTGGGTGAGATCCTGGTCAATCTGCTGAACAACGCCATCAAGTTCACCGAGCCGTTGGGCGAGATTGCCTTGTCCATCTCCGTCACCAGCCAGGACGACGCCGCGCGATCGACCCGCCTGCGGTTTCAGGTGTCCGACACGGGTATCGGCATGACGCCGGAGCAGCAGGACAAGCTGTTCGAACCCTTCGTGCAGGCCGATAGCTCGACAACGCGGCGCTTTGGCGGCACGGGGCTGGGTTTGTCCATTTCCCATCGCTTGGTCGAGCTGCTGGGCGGTCAGATTGAACTGCGCAGCGAAGTGGGCGTTGGCTCCACCTTTATCATCGACCTGCCGTTCGGCCTTGGCGACAGCAGCGCCTTGGAGAATGCGCTGCCCGAGTCGCTGCGGCAGCAGCGCGTGCTGGTCGTCGACGATAGTGCACATGCGCGCATGACCCTGGTCGATATGCTGCGTACGCTGCAATTGCGAGTCGATGCCGTCGATGGTGGCCATGCGGCCATCGAGGCCATCCGCAACGCCGACCAGAGCGACCCCTATCGTGCCGTGCTGACCGATTGGCGCATGCCTGAGGTTGACGGACTGAAGGTGATCGAGGCGATCAAGTCCGACAAGCAACTGCAGCACTGTCCGAAGCTCGTGCTGGTGACGGCGCTGAGCCGGGAGATCATGCAACATGAAGTCGACGCCGTCGGTGTCGATGGGCTGCTGTTCAAACCGGTGGGGCCGTCCTTGTTGGTCGAGACGATGGCCAGCCTGCTGATCGATCGCGTGAGCGGCGCTAAGCAAGAAGGTGTGCACCTGCACGATTACCGCGGCATCAAGGTGTTGTTGGCCGAGGACAATGCAATCAATCAGCAGATATCCACCGAGCTGCTGGAAATGGTCAATATCGAGGTCGATATCGCGGAAAACGGCCACGAGGCCATTGCGAAAATCCGCAGTGCCAATCCGGATACCTATGCGATGGTATTGATGGATCTGCAAATGCCGCAAATGGATGGGCACCAGGCGACGACTGAAATACGGAAGGACCCGCGTTTTGCAAACGTGCCGATCGTGGCATTGACCGCCCATGCAATTGGCGATATCCGAGAGCGCTGTCTGCAGGAAGGCATGCAGGATTTTCTGACCAAGCCGATTTACCCGGAGCACTTGTTCAATTTGCTGGAGCGTTGGCTGGTGAAGGAGTCCGTGCGTATCGAAGCGCCGACTCCAGAGGAGCCTTCGGCGCCGGCAATTGATCCGGCCAGCATCGATTTGTCCGTCTTTACCGAGTTCGATACGCAAGAAGGTCTGCGACTGCTGGCAAATAAGCGTGCCCTTTACGTGAAATTGCTCCAGCAGTTCCGCGTGCGTTATGCCAATACGACGAGTGAGCTGTCGCGCCTGACTACCGAGCACCGTTTTGAGGAGGCGGAAAGACTGGTGCATACTCTCAAAGGCCTGGCGGGAAATATGGGGGCCCGGAAATTGGTGACGGCGGCGGAATGTCTCGAGCAGGCTTTACACGCCTGCCAGCGTGACGTCACGATGCTCAATTCGCTGCCCGGCCTGTGCGCACAGCTCGATCAGTCGCTAAATGGCGTACTGCGGCAGTTGAACACGCACCTGCCCACGACGGCAATCTCGCGCGCCACGGTTTAACCTTGTTGTGCAATTGCACGGGAAATCCCGTATGTCGATATGCCAGCCGGATAACCCATCGTATTGGCACGATGGCGCAATGACCCTTTAATCGTGTCGGTGAAACGCCACAAAGCGTTCTAATATGCGCTATTGCTTGCATTTAATACGGCCATAAGCTACCAATAACGAAATGGTTCATTTGTGCCAACACCAAGTGGAGGTTTGACATGGCTGAGAAAGACAAAAAGGTTGAGAAGAAGCCCGCGGCCAAAAAGGTCGCGGCCAAGCCGGCAGCACCCAAGGCCGCCGCGGCCGCCAAGCCTGTAGCCGCAGCCAAGCCGGCCGCTGCAAAGCCGGCGGCCGCAAAACCGGCTGCAAAGGCAGCCGCAAAGCCTGCTGCGAAGGCAGCCGCAAAGCCGGCCGCGAAGGCTGCTGCAAAGCCTGCAGCCGCCAAACCTGTCGCTAAGGCGGCGGCTAAGCCTGCTGCCAAGCCGGCTGCAAAAGCTGCATCGGCCAAAGCACCAGCCAAGGCTGCAGCCAAGCCCGCAGCCAAGGCAGCCAAGCCCGCAGCTAAGGCACCGGCAAAGAAGGCCAAGGTTTCGCTCGACGCGTCGACAGTGCATCAATTCCATACCTTATTGACGCAGGGGCTGGTCGGTTCCGGTGCGGCAATCGAGTCGGAAAATAATACGCCGGCGCTGAAGAAGTCGTCGAAGGCTGCGGTCGCGCTTTCCCCGGCTGATGCGGCGAAGATTGCGAAAGTGCTCAAGAGCGGCCTGGTCGCCTCGGGCGCGGCGATTGAATCGGAAAACAATAGTCCGGCCAAGAAGAAGTAAGTTGGCTTGGATTTGCGCATGAAAGGCGGCGTGCCATGGGCCCGTCGCCGTAGGTGTCCTTTGTCGTCTATTCGCCCGTTGCTGTCTAATTAGCTGATGAGCGAACTGATGCGAGCATGGTTGTTGGCGCAAATAATGCAAACAAGGCAGCTGTGCGACGCAGCTGCCTTTTTTGTTGATTTGGTCGATTGCGCAACTTTGGAATGACCAGGCTAAATGTCGGCATTATCCGATGTTATTGCCGGGCGTCGGCCGGCAGTTCTTTAAACGAGCGAACCGCCATGATCAAAATGTCCAATGGTTTTCGCGTACGTTCGCCGGAAGCCACCTTGGCTTTTGCCAAGGCCTTTGCCGCCGAACTCGGCATCACGCGCGTGACCGATATTACGCGCCTGGATTCAGTCGGCGTTCCAGTCTGCGCCAGTATTCGCCCAAATGCGGCCACGGGTTCGCTTTGCGTGAATGCAGGCAAGGGAATGAGCGTATTGGAGGCACGGGTGGGTGCCTATATGGAGGCAATCGAGTTCGCCTGCGCCGAATTCGGCCGCAGCGCCGCCGTGCGCTATATGGCGGCGACGGCGCGCGACGTCCTTGATGGCCGGGATAATCCCGGCGCCATCCTCGATTTCTGTCCCATCATGGAGCGCGAGATCGAACTCGACGAAGCGATGGGCTGCGTGTGCGCGGAAGATCTGAGCCAGGGCGGTGAGACGCTGATCCCGGCCGAGCTGGTCTTCCTGCCCTGCCCGGTGGATGTGTCGCTGCAGCCCTGTTTCGGTTCCAACTCGAACGGCCTGGCGTCGGGCAACTCGCCCGTCGAGGCGACCGTACACGCGCTGATCGAGTGCTTCGAGCGCGATATTCGCTCCTTCCAGCACATCAGGGATACGTCCTCCCTTGTCGATCCAAGGACCTACCCGGAGGCGGTCAAGCGCATCGAGACCCAGGCCAACGCGGCAGGTCTCTCGCTGGCCGTACGCTATGCCGACAATCAGTTCGGGCTGCCGTATTTCATGGCCATCGTGGCCAACCTCACCGACTGTGACCCGATCTACGTCAACGTTGGCTACGGTTGCCATCTGTCGAGCGATATCGCCATGAGCCGTGCCGTGACGGAGTGCTTCCAAAGCCGCCTATCCTTTATCCACGGTGGCCGTGACGACTTGCAGAACCGCTATGAGTTCTTCGGCGACTGGACGGCGGAGGCGAAGCGCGACTACGCCGCCAGGCTGATCAAGGAGACATTCAGCGCGGACGACGTCGTCTCCTTCGCCGACGTACCGGACCTGGCGCCGACCGTCGCTTCGGTCGACGACGCGTTGGTCAAGCTCATCGATATCGCCAAATGCGTGGACGGTGCGCGCGTGCTGCGCGTGCGCTATACGACGGACGAGCAACCCCTGCAGATCGTGCGCGTCATCGTGTCCAAATTCGAATTCTTCACCGAGGCGACGGCCCGCGTCGGTTACCGGTTGCGCGACTATGTACAGACCCTTGCCTAAGTGCTTTGTCTTCGCCGGCCCCAGCCTATGGGGCATGGAAATCGATCACGCGCGCTTTCCCGATGTAGCGTGGCTTCCACCCGTGAGGCGCGATGACGTGCAGAACCTGGCGGCGAGTGAGGCCCCCGGGTGCATGGCCATCGTCGACGGCTATTTCGACCAGGCGCTGGCGGTTGGCCACGCGGAAATCCGCGAAGCGGTGGACAAGGGTTGGCGCGTGTGGGGGCTGTCGTCCATGGGCGCCATCCGCGCCTACGAGATGCGCCACCTGGGTGTACTGGGCTTCGGGAAGGTCTACGCGCATTTCGACGTGGAGGATGACTTCCGCGACGACGAGGTGGCGCTGTTGCACGCGCGCGATAGGCCTTACCGCCCCATCACGGAGCCACTCGTGCATATCCGCTATGGCCTGCAGGACCTGGTCGAGCGTCGACTGCTGAGCGAAGCGGACCGCCATACCGTGCTCGATAGCCTGATGCAAATGTGGTACGGCGAACGCTACCTGGAGGTGGCCGAGCGCCTATTGGCGTCGGTCGCCGGCAAGGAGCTGGCACAGCGCTGGCGTGCCGATTTCGGGCGCTACCGCATCAAGTCGCACGACCTTGCGGACTTCCTCGCGTTCGCCCCGTGGCGCCACGCGAGCGTCGATCGAGATATGCGAGAGGCGCTGCTAAACGGGGCGAAGTAGGGGCATTGCCTGACGTTCGGCGTCGGCTGCGCTGCGCAGCAGGGCCGTGAGGGAGCGCTCGAACCAGGGCTCGCAGTTGATGAAGCGAATCTGGCCGCGGGCGATCAGGCGCAGCAATAGGCCCACGCTCAAGGCGGACGGGATAGCTACTTCCTCGATGCTAAGGCGGATGCTGGAGGCCACCTGGTTGATCCAGCTCAGCCGGGCGCGGCGCGGCATATCCCCCAGTACATAGTCCACTGCGATGCCTGCGCGCAGGCGTGTTATCACCGTGTCGTGATGCTGGGTGCAGCTTGTGTTAGTGCTCGGGATATAGGTGGGCTGGGCCTCGCATCGTTCCTGCATATCGACCTCACATTGATGAATGATGGCGAATGCCGCCTTGATCGTGGCAAGGTCGAACGTCGCGCCAGCGTGCTCAAGTTGTAGTGCGGCAAGGTGGGCTTCCAGCAACCAGTGCTTGAACGCATGCCCACCCGCCGTGGATAAGCCCGGCACATCGAGGCCGGCGGTGAGGTTGGCGATCAGAGAGGGCAGCTGTGCAAACAGCTTGGCCCGTTGGTCGAGGCGCTGCTTGGATAGCACGCTCCAAGCGAGCACCGGAGCAACGGCGGACAGGCGATCGTATTCCGCGGGTATCTGTGCGCTAGCCTGATGTAGGATCGGGGCCCAGGTCCGGGACAGGAATATCGCGATCTGTTCGTCGACATTGAAATGGTGCAGCACGCCCGCAAGCTGCGGGTCGTCGCTCCCTTGCGCAGCCGCCGGGCGCGACGGCTGCAACTGCACGCCAAGATTACGTATAGTCTCATCGAATTGCGCCAATGCCTGGGCAAACAGCACGGCGTCGATACGCCGTGCCGAGCACAAGGTGTCCACGGTCGAACGGATCATCCGCTCAACCACCTGCGCCGTACCGCCGTATTGCCTTGTGTGGGCGGCAGCAGCACGCAGACGATCCAGTAGCGTACGCGCAGGGTGCTGGCGCTGCAGGAGAGGTTGCGGATAGAACAGGCCGAACTTGAGGAGGATGAACTGCGTCTTCCCCAGCACGGCGCGGATATTGGTGGGTACCTGGCCATCGCGCAGCATGTGCTCGTACAGCACGGCGACCGTGTCGATGACGGTTTGCTCCGCTTCGCACTTGGTGAAGCCCGCCAAATGCACCCGCTTGTCGAGCACATGGTTGCGCAGTTCGTGCTCGGGTTTGTTGGCCGCACTGTGTGTGAGCTTTTCCACGGCACGGGCCAGCAGCGTGCTACCCGAATAAGTCGTATAGGCCACTACCTTGTGCTGCCCAACGGGTTCAGCCTGTAGCCGTTCCGGTCTTACCTTCAGCTGCAGCCAGCGCCCCAGCAGGTTGGACGGTTGCCGTGCAGCAGCGTTGGCGGCAGGGTGCCGCTGACCGCTGCGGATTGCGCGATGGCGCGGGCGCCGGCCGAGTGTTTCGCGCGCGCCCAACACCGTGTTGACGGCCTGGTAGAGCGGGGCGGCATCGTGGCTCAGGGACTCGACCATCTCGCGCACAATGGCGTGGGCCAGCTCCGGCAACAGGCCCAGCGATCCCACACCCAGCGTCACGGCATTGACGAGGACATAGGGGCGGAACGGGTTCTCGCGTTCCTGCGCCCGTGTTTCGCCATGCAGGTAGGCCAAGCGCAGGTTGAGTTCATCTAATTCTCCCGCGGCAGTGCGGCGCAGCAGCGCAATGCGTGCTTCCAGCGCCAACCGTGCGCCGATGGCAGTGGCGGCAGGCCTGGCTAAGCGCGTGGCGCCAGCTACTGTATGGCTTTCCCAACGATAGGACGTATGCAGGGCGCGGTCGATCAGATGGCCAGCGTGGCGGGCGACGGCAGCGCGCAGATGTGGCTGTCTGGCTGCGCATGCCCGATACGCGGCCATCAGTAGGTCGCGTTCGCCTGTCGTCTGTGCGAGGTGTGCGCGCGCCAGCAAGCGGTCGGCCGTTTGCGTGCCAAGCGCTTCGAGGCGAGCGAAGAAGGTCTGCTCGAAAGTGGCTCGCGCATGCGCGAGCAATACCCTTGGTTCCAAATCGATCCGGCCGATATCAATGGAGGTCGTTCAGCCCTGTGCCGCGAGTCTAGCGATAACAAGGCCGCGTGCATGGATACTGGCACCGCAAAAGTGCAACTAAATGTAACAGCGTAGCGTAGTCGAGTTACAGCTTGATGCACGCTGTTGCGGCAAAGCTGCCACACATGTCTGCCCGTGGATCATGAGCGGCTCTACAATGCTGCTTTGTTCAGCGGGAGCAATATGTCGTGCATGGTGACTTTGCCTGGCTAGCCATGGCCGCTGTCGGTCTGTTCGGAGGTGGGCATTGTGCCGGCATGTGCGGGCCTTTGGCGCTCAGTCTCAACCTGGGGCGCAAGCCGGGCTTCTGGTATCGGCTCAACGCCGCGCGCGTGCTGGGATACACCATGCTGGGGCTGATTGCAGGGGCGATTGGGGCGCAGGCGGCGCACTGGGGAAGTGTAGTGCGCGTGGGGTTGGTGCTCTACGTACTGGCGCAGCTGCTGCTGATCGGCATGGGTTTATCGCTGGCCGGCCTGCCCAGCTATATCCGCCAGGTAGAGGCTGCGGGTGGCCGCGTCTGGAAAGGCTTGTCGCCTCTGTTCGGACAGGCGTTGCGGCGTGAGCAGTGGTTTGCCGCCCTGAGCGGTGGTCTCTTGTGGGCATTGTTGCCTTGCGGGCTGATTTACAGCGCGCTCGCCACTGCCTTGGCCAGCGGCTCGGCTACACGCGGTGCACTTACGATGCTCGCCTTCGGTATGGGCACACTGCCCAATCTGCTGCTGATGGGACGCTTCGCCGCAGAGCTGCGTCAATGGCTGGGCAAGCGTTGGTTGCGCCGCCTGCTTGGGACATTGGTGATTGCCATGGGCTGCTACGGCCTGGTACGGGCAGCCCTGTTCATGCTGTAAGTGATCAGTGCGGGTGTGGTGCTGGGGCGTGACGCGGATGGTCGCCGCGGTAGTGTTCCAACATCAGGGCCAGGGCCGTGCAACCACAGCCGAACATCCATAGGGCGAAGAAGGCAGCGGCATAGCCGCCCATGCGTGTAAGTCCGATGGGCTGGCCGGCCAGCTCGATGCCTGCCGGGTCGACGAAGGCGAACAGCAAGCCCGTGAAAATGCCCGATACCAGAAACGACGGCCACAACACCAAGGCCAGATGACGCATATTGCCTCCTTCGGGGTTCAGTCCCCGCTATGGCCCAATAACACACCCGTCAGGCGGCTGGCGTCAAGCCCTGCTCTGGCACGAAGGCGACCGTGTGTGTCGCGGGCAACTCGGCTTCCGCATGCAATAGCCAGCGGTGCTGGTCGTCTTCCAGCGCCATATACCAGCGCCCGGGGGCTAGGGCATGGTCGTCCAACCGGTAGTCACCGGGGCCGACGGCGGTCAGGATCAGGTCACGGTCCACGTGTGCGCCGGACGCATATTGGGCGCGCAGGTGCAGCCGTGCAGGCAGCGTGGCACCGCCTGCGTTGAGCGCCACGTGCAGCACATCGCCTTCAATCTGCAAGTTGGCCGACACGCCCAGCACGCGGGCCTCCGCCATGCGCTTCATCTGCTGGTTGATGGTGATGCCCGATTCGTAATACTGCTTGTCCACCAGTTGATCGCGGTTTTCTACCGCAATGGCAACGGTCACGAGGCCCGCCACGACGGCCAGCAGTGGCGGGGTGAGTACGAACCAGGCCCAGCCTTCGCGGTACCAGGGCTTGCCCATCTTCATCGCCTGCGCTTGCATGCTCAATACTCCTTGGGTGCGATCAGCACGGCTTTTTCTGTGCGGTGAATCTTGGTGTCGTCCACCGCCTGCGCCTTGAACTGGATGTGATGGGAGCCCGGCGCGACCTTGACCTTGCTGGGCACGATGACGCGCACGGTAAAGCGCTGGGTGGCAGCGGGCGTCAACACGATAGGCAGCGGCGCATCGCTCACAAGGCGTGCACCTTCGATGCCGTCCACCGTCAGGCCTACGCTGTGCGGCTTTTCGTCCGCATTGATCAGTACGAGCTGGTACACGCTCTCCAGGCCGTTGTCCGTCTCCCGCACCAGGCGGTCGCGCATCACATCCATGCGCAGTGGGTCACGCAGGGCCAGGCTCACGGCCATCGCGACGGTAAGCACGACCATGAGCGCCGTGTAGATCACCACGCGCGGGCGCACGATATGTTCGGTCCACTTCCAGCCGGGGTTCTCCAGGGCGTTTTCTGTCGTATAGCGAATCAGGCCCTTGGGGTAGTCCATCTTCTCCATGACTTGGTCGCAGGCATCGATGCAGGCTGCGCAACCGATGCACTCATATTGCAGGCCGTTGCGGATGTCGATGCCGGTGGGGCAGACCTGCACGCAGATGCCGCAGTCCACGCAGGCGCCTTTGCCGACCTCCTTGAGCGGAATGCTCTTGCGCCGGCTGCCGCGCGGTTCGCCGCGCGCCTCGTCGTAGCTGATGATCAGCGTATCGCGGTCGAACATGGCAGCCTGGAAGCGCGCATAGGGACACATGTACTTGCACACCTGCTCGCGCAGGAAGCCCGCGTTGCCGTAGGTGGCCAGGCCATAGAAGCCGATCCAGAACAACTGCCAGGGGCCGAGCGCCACGCTTTCCGTCTCATGCGCCAGCTGCGTGAGGGGCGTGAAGTAGGCGACGAAGGTGAAGCCCGTCCACAGTGAGAACAGCAGCCAGACGGCATGTTTGCTGCTGCGCAGTGCGAACTTGCGCGGCGACATGGGCGCCTGGTCCAGTTTGCGACGGGCCGTGTGCGAACCTTCGATCTTCTCCTCTATCCACAGGAAGATCTCCGTGTAGACCGTCTGGGGGCAGGCATAGCCGCACCACAGGCGCCCGGCGATGGCTGTCCACCAAAACAGGCCAAAGGCGCTCAGCGCCAGGAGCGCCGCCAGGTAGATGAAGTCCTGCGGCCAGAAGACGTAACCAAAGATATAGAACTTGCGTGCCGCCAGGTCGAACAGCACGGCGGGACGGCCCCCCCAGCGCAACCAAGGCAGGCCGTAGAAGACGAGTTGCGTGGCGAATACAGCCATCCAACGCCAGGTGGCGAAGATGCCGCTGACCGAGCGGGGATGGATTTTCTGGCGGGATTCGAAGAGTTGTTCGACTATCTCGCCGCTGTCGGCTTGGGCTGTGTCTGCATCAGCCATGATGGGTTTGCTTCCTATGCTGCTCGCAGCCAGATGCCTGTTGGGCACCTGGCTACTTGATGAAACGTCTACTGATCCTTAGGCAAGCCCGACACGAAGGCAGCCAGCAGGTGGATCTTCGCCTCGCTCAGGTTCGCCTGCTGCGCCGGCATCACGCCGCCGCGACCATTGGTGATGGTCTCGATCAAGGTCGCCTCCGACTTGCCATACAGGAAGCTATGGCGCGTCAGGTTGGGCGCACCCAATACCGTCATGCCGTGCGCGTCCTGGCCATGGCAGCCGATGCAGTTCTGCGCGAACACATCCTTGCCGCGTGCGGCACGGGCCGCGTCGAAACCGTCCGGCTTCGACAGCGAGATCACATAGTTCGCCACATCGCGGATCTTCTCCTCGCCCAGGATGGCGCCCCAGGCCGGCATGCGCGCCGGATTGGTATCCTGTACGCCATGCTCGTCGGCGGCCGGGCGGCCATGCGTGATGGTGGCCTCGATCGTGGCGGGGTCGCCACCCCAGATCCACTCCTTGGCGCGCAGGTTCGGGAAGCCCTT
>JAFAKZ010000441.1 GCA_019234745.1 Burkholderiales bacterium | reverse complement strand
TCTCAGTGGTGCTGTTCGCGCTTGACCAGCACGCGGGCGACAATATTCAGGACCAGTACGGCAAAGGTCATGATCAGGGCACTGGCCCAGGCCAGTTCGTTCCAGATCTTGTCCGGGTTGTTGGCGAACTGGTAGATCACGGCCGGTAGGCTGGCCATTGGCGCATTCATATTGGCCGAGAAGAACTGGTTATTCAGTGCCGTGAACAGCACGGGTGCCGTCTCGCCGGCGATGCGCGACACGGCTAGCATCACGCCCGTTAGCACACCGGCCTTGGAGGCGCGCAGCGTGACGGCCGAAACCACCTTCCAGCGTGGCGTGCCCAGGGCGTAGGCCGCTTCGCGCATGCTGTTGGGCACGAGGCGCAGCATGTTTTCCGTGGTGCGCACTACGACCGGAATCACGATCAGGGCGAGCGCGAACGAGCCCGCCCAGCCGGAGAAGTGCTTCACCTGGTTCACATACGTTGTCCAGATGAACATGCCGATGAGGATGGACGGTGTGGCCAGCAGAATGTCGTTGATGAAGCGCGTGGGTGCGGCCAGCTTGCCGTGGTCGCCATACTCGGCCAGGTAGATGCCCGCCATGATGCCGATGGGGGTACCAATCAGCGTACTGAACAGCACGATCAGCACGCTGCCGACGATGGCATTGGCGAGGCCGCCTTCGCTACCCGGCGGCGGCGTCATTTGCGTGAACACGGACAGGTGGATGGCCGAGAAGCCGTTCTTCAGCAGCGTGAACAGAATCCAGGCCAGCCAGAACAGGCCGAACAGCATCGCCAGGCTGGAAATGCCCAGGTTGATGACGTTCACCATCCGGCGACGGAAGTAGATTGCGTTATTGCTCATATTGTTCGCGCCCTTCCGGATCAGGAATGGCTGCCTTCGCCCTTTTGCAGGCGTAGCAGCAGGATTTTCGACAGCGCGAGCACGATGGTGGTGATCACGTACAGGATCAGGCCGCACTCGACCAGCGCCGAGGAGTACATGGGCGTGCTGGCTTCGGCGAACTCGTTGGCGATCACGGAGGCAATGGAGTTGCCCGGATGGAACAGCGACTCCACCGCATCGAAGGAGTTGCCGATCACGAACGTCACGGCCATCGTCTCGCCCAGCGCGCGGCCCAGGCCCAGCATGATGCCGCCGACCACACCCGTCTTCGTATACGGCAGTACGACGTGGCGCACCACCTCCCAGGTCGTCGAGCCGAGGCCGTAGGCCGATTCCTTCAGCATGGGCGGGACGACTTCGAACACGTCACGCATCACGGACGAAATGAAGGGGATGATCATGATGGACAGGATCAGGCCGGCCGTCAGGATGCCGATGCCGAACGGTGGGCCGTTGAACAGCTGGCCGATTAGCGGGATATTGGCCGTCGCTGCAGTGATGGCAGGTTGCCAGTCGCCAAACAGCGGGGCGACGACAAAGAGGCCCCACATGCCATAGATAATGGACGGGATGCCGGCCAGCAGCTCGATGGCGATACCAAGCGGGCGGCGCAGCCACAGCGGCGCAAGCTCAGTCAGGAATAGTGCGATGCCGAAGCTCACGGGCACGCCGATCAGTAGGGCGATGGCGGAGGTGTACAGCGTGCCCTGGATGGCGCGCAGGGCGCCGAAATGTTCTTGTACCTGGTCCCACTCGGCGGACCAGAGGAAACCGATGCCGAACTTGTTGATCGACAGCATGCCGCCCTGCACCAGCGATACGGCGATCGCGGCCAGCAGCAGCAACACCAGCAGCGCCGCGCCGCGGGTGAGATTGAAAAACAGCACGTCGCCGACATTGACCCGTTGCTGTTTGACGTTTTCGGACATAGCGACTTTCGACAGTGGGGGAGCAGACGCAGCAGGTTGCACGATGTCCTCCTGCCAAACTGAAAGGAAAAGCGGCGCCCCTGAGGGCGCCGCGTATTGTATTACTTCAGGATCGGGGCGCCAGCGTTATCGGTCAGCTGCGACTTCCAGGCAGCCTTGATCTGGGCGACCAGATCGGCCGGCAGCGACACGTAGTCCAGTTGCTCGGCGATCTTGGAGCCGTCGGTCGTGTAGGCCCAGTCGAAGTACTTCAGCACTTCCTGCGCTGTGGCGGGCTTGTCCTGCTTCTTGTGCAGCAGGATGAAGGTCGCACCGGCGATAGGCCAGGAATTCTTGCCCGGCTCGTTCGTCAGGATTTCGTAGAAGCCCGTGGCGTGCTTCCAGTCGGCGTGGCCGGCGGCTTCCTTGAAGTTGTCGGCCGTCGGCACGACGAAATTGCCATCCTTGTTCTGCAGCGCGACGTAAGAGAGCTTGTTCTGCTTGGCGTAGGCGTATTCGACGTAGCCGATGGCGCCCTTCAGGCGTTCCACATAGGTGGCCACACCTTCGTTACCCTTGCCGCCAATGCCGGCAGGCCAGGCCACGGCCGTGCCTTCGCCGACCTTGGTTTTCCATTCCGGGCTGACCTTGGACAGGTAGTTCGTGAAGATGAAACTGGTGCCGGAACCGTCGGCACGGTGCACGACGTTGATCGTGCCGGCCGGGCCTTGCGGCAGGTTCACGCCCTTGTTCAGCGCGACGATGGCCGGATCGCTCCAGCTCTTGATCTTGCCCAGGTAGATGTCAGCCAGCACTTGCGGGGTCAGCTTGATCTGACCAGCGGCGATGCCAGGCACGTTGTAGACGGGCACCACGCCGCCTATCACGGTGGGGAACTGCATCAGGCCGTTCTTGTCCAGCTCGTCGGACTTGAGCGGCATGTCGGACGCGCCGAAGTCGACCGTCTTCGATTCGATCTGCTTGATACCACCACCGGAACCGATGGCTTGGTAGTTCAGGCCCACACCAGTCTTGGTCTTGTAGGAATCAGCCCACTTGGCGTACACAGGGTAGGGGAAGGTTGCGCCGGCGCCCGTCAGGTCGGTGGCATGTGCGGCTTGCAGGGCCAGGGCGGCCACGGCGGCGGCGATCATCTTGTAGCCAAGTGAGTGTTGCATATCTGAATATCTCCGGTAGGGATGTAATTTGACCGCGGCAGTGAGGATGGAACGACACCTGAATGCGGTCAGAAATTCGATGTTTACTGACGATCGCGATGGTAATAATCGCACATTGCAGAAACATTACAACCGCATTTCAAATGGGTGGCAGAGGGGCTCTGGTTTGACGCCGGCACGGCTTCGCCTTAGAATGCTCGACCTTTGCTGAACGCTCGGTTCGAGGTGTACTTTGCGCAAGCACATTGTAGGCAACTGGAAGATGAATGGCTCGGTTGCCCTGCTGCGCGAGGTGCTCGACCAGGTGCGCGATGAGGCGTTCGCCGCCGACGTGTCGGTGTGCGTGCCATTTCCCTACTTGAGCGAAGTGCAGCAAAGGTTGTCCAGCTCGCAGATCAAGGTCGGCGCGCAGGATGTCAGCGAATACGATGATGGTGCCTATACGGGCGAAGTGTCGGCGCGCATGTTGAAGGATGTTGGCAGTCGCCTTGCGATAGTCGGCCATTCCGAGCGTCGCCGCTACTTCGGCGAGTCGGATGCGGCGGTGGCGAGCAAGCTGGCGCGGCTGCTGGAAGTCGGTCTGTACGGCATCTACTGCGTGGGCGAGACGCTGGCGGAGCGTGATGCTGGTCGTGCTGAGGCGCGCATCGAGGCACAGTTGGCCCCCTTGCATGCGCTGCTGGCGCGCGGCGCGACGGCAAGCCAGTTCTGCATTGCCTACGAGCCGGTCTGGGCGATTGGCACGGGTAGGGCGGCATCGGGCGAGCAGGTTGCTGTGATGCATGAATTTATCAAGCGTTGCCTCGGTCCGGCATTTGCCGTGCTGTACGGGGGGAGCGTTAAGGCGGGCAATGCTTCGGCTTTGCTGACACTGCCGGGTGTGGACGGTGTGTTGGTGGGTGGGGCTTCGCTCGATGCGAAGGAATTTTCCGGCATTTGCCGGGCGGCGGGTTGTTAAATGGAACTGATCAAAAGCCTCTTTCATATCATCAATGTGCTTTCAGCACTGTCGGTGATCGTGCTCGTATTGCTGCAGCATGGTAAGGGGGCGGACATGGGCGCTGCCTTCGGTAGCGGCTCGGCCGGCAGCCTGTTTGGCTCCTCCGGTTCTGCAAATTTCTTGAGTAGAACGACGGCTGTCTGTGCTATAATCTTTTTCTGTTCGCTGTTCGGCTTGGTCTGGATGGATAACCATGCCGCGGCCGCCAAGGGCGATATCGGCGTGATGTCGACGGTCCAGCAAAAGGCGCCGGAGCAGGGAACGCAAAAGCCGCCGGCGGCGCCGGCGCAAAACGACAAGCAGGGCAGTATTCCGAACTGATTGTCGTTCAAAAATTTGGTGCGCTGCCGACATGGTGAAATTGGTAGACACGCTATCTTGAGGGGGTAGTGGCGAGAGCCGTGTGAGTTCGAGTCTCACTGTCGGCACCAAATATCAAAATCAGTGCAAGCAGGCTGATTTGCCAAAATAATGCGATCCTCATCGTGTTATGGCTCAGTCAACTTGCGTTGATGCCAATGAAAGCTAAGCTTTCATCACGCCTAAAACTTGAAACCGTAGCGGGGGAGCCTCGATGCTCGAAAATTACTTCCCGGTCCTACTCTTCATGGTGGTTGGGTTGCTGGTTGGTGCAGCGCCCATGCTGCTTGGTCGAGGCGTCAGCATTCTGCTTGGCACTCATAAGCCCGATGCGGAAAAGCTCTCGCCCTACGAGTGCGGTTTCGATGCCTTTGAGGATGCGCGCATGCAGTTCGATGTGCGTTACTACCTCGTCGCAATTCTCTTTATTCTGTTCGACCTGGAAGTGGCCTTCCTGCTGCCCTGGGCTGCCGTGATCAAGGAAATCGGCTTTCCCGGTTTCGTTGCCATGATGGTGTTCCTGGGTATTCTGGTCGTCGGATTTATCTACGAATGGATGAAGGGGGCGCTCGAATGGGAATGATCGAAAATCCCGCGACGGCTGCGCATCCGACTGAGGGTGTGATGGACAAGGGTTTCATCACGACCAGCATCGATACCGTCGTCAACTGGACCCGCACGGGTTCGCTCTGGCCAATGACCTTTGGTCTTGCCTGTTGTGCTGTCGAGATGATGCATGCCGGTGCTGCGCGCTACGATTTGGACCGCTTCGGCATTGTGTTCCGTCCAAGCCCGCGCCAGTCCGACTTGATGATCGTAGCTGGCACGCTGTGCAATAAGATGGCCCCGGCCTTGCGCAAAGTCTACGACCAGATGCCCGAACCGCGCTGGGTGCTCTCGATGGGCTCCTGCGCCAACGGCGGCGGCTACTACCACTATTCCTACTCCGTCGTACGGGGTTGCGATCGCATCGTTCCGGTTGACGTCTATGTCCCGGGTTGCCCGCCCACCGCGGAGGCCTTGCTGTACGGCCTGATCCAGCTGCAGAACAAGATCAAGCGCACGAATACGATTGCGCGCTAATACCGACGAGCACCATGGCGACTAAACTCGAAGCGCTGCAAACTACGCTACAAACGGCCTTGGGAGACAAGGCCGTTTCGTTGACTAATGCTCTGGGCGAACTGACGCTGGTTGTGAAGGCGGCCGAGTGGCCGGCCGTTGCGCGCCAGCTGTGCGACCAGCCTGAATTCGCCTTCAAGACCTGTGTGGACGTCTGTGGCGTCGATTACAGCGCCTACAAGGATGGCGCATGGGATGGTCGGCGCTACGCTGCCGTCTACCACCTGCTGTCCGTGGCGAACAATTTCCGCCTGCGCGTGCGCGTGTTCTGCGAAGACGACGAGCTACCCATGGTTGCTTCCATGGTCGACGTCTGGGCCGGCATCAACTGGTTCGAGCGCGAAGCCTTTGACCTGTACGGCATCGTGTTCACGGGCCACCCGGATTTGCGCCGCATCCTGACCGACTATGGCTTCGTCGGCCACCCGTTCCGCAAGGACTTCCCCCTGTCCGGTCACGTCGAAATGCGTTACGACGCCGAACAAGGCCGCGTGGTCTACCAACCGGTGAGTATCGAGCCGCGCGAAATCACGCCGCGCATCATCCGTGAGGAGAACTACGGTGGCTGAGATCAAGAATTACACCCTGAACTTCGGGCCTCAGCACCCGGCAGCCCACGGCGTGCTGCGCTTGGTGCTGGAGCTGGATGGTGAAGTCGTCCAGCGCGCTGACCCGCATATCGGCCTCTTGCACCGCGCCACCGAGAAGCTGGCCGAGAGCAAGACCTTCATCCAGTCCGTGCCCTATATGGACCGCTTGGACTACGTCTCGATGATGTGCAACGAGCACGCCTATGTCATGGCCATCGAGAAGCTGCTCGGCATCGAGGTGCCGATCCGTGCCCAGTACATCCGCGTCATGTTCGACGAGATCACCCGCATCCTGAACCACCTGATGTGGATCGGTGCGCACGGCCTCGACTGCGGCGCGATGACCATCTTCCTGTACGCCTTCCGTGAACGCGAAGACCTGATGGACTGCTACGAAGCGGTCTCCGGTGCGCGCATGCACGCAGCCTACTACCGTCCGGGGGGCGTGTACCGCGACCTGCCGGACAGCATGCCGCAGTACCAGGCATCCAAGGTTCGCAACGAAGCCGACATCCGCCGCCTGAACGAGAATCGCCAGGGCTCGCTGCTCGACTTCATCGACGACTTCACCAACCGCTTCCCGCGCTATGTCGACGAGTACGAAACGCTGCTCACCGACAACCGCATCTGGAAGCAGCGTACGGTCGGCATCGGCGTGGTCACGCCCGAGCGCGCCCTGCAGCTGGGCCTGACGGGCCCCATGCTGCGCGGCTCCGGCATCGAGTGGGACCTGCGCAAGAAGCAACCGTACGAAGTGTACGACAAGCTGGATTTCGACATCCCCGTCGGCGTCAACGGCGACTGCTACGACCGTTACCTGTGCCGCGTGGAAGAGATGCGCCAGTCCAACCGCATCATCAAGCAATGCGTTGACTGGCTGCGCAAGAACCCCGGCCCCGTCATCGTCGACAACCACAAGGTGGCGCCGCCTTCCCGTCTCGATATGAAGACGAATATGGAAGAGCTGATCCACCACTTCAAGCTGTTCACGGAAGGCATGCACGTGCCCGAAGGCGAAGCCTACGCGGCCGTGGAGCATCCGAAGGGCGAGTTCGGTATCTACCTGGTGTCCGACGGCGCCAACAAGCCCTACCGTCTCAAGATTCGTGCGCCTGGCTTCGCGCACCTGGCGGCGCTCGACGAAATGTCGCGCGGCCATATGTTGTCCGACGTCGTCGCCATCATCGGCACGCAAGATATCGTCTTTGGGGAGATCGACCGCTAATGCTGACCCCGGAATCCCTCAGTCAGATCGACCACGAAGTCGCCAAGTACCCGGCGGACCAAAAGCGCTCGGCCGTCATGTCGGCCCTGCGCATCGCCCAGGTTGAGAAGGGCTGGCTGTCGACCGATACGATCAAGTTCGTCGCCGACTACCTCGGCATCGCCCCGATGGCGGCGCATGAAGTGGCGACCTTCTACAACATGTACGACCGCAAGCCCGTGGGCAAGTACAAGCTCACCGTGTGCACCAATCTGCCCTGCGCTTTGTCGGGCGGCGTGGATGCGGGCGACTACCTGAAGAAGAAGCTGGGCGTCGGCTACGGCGAAACGACGGCCGACGGCAAGTTCACGCTGGTGGAAGGCGAATGCATGGGTGCCTGCGGTTACGCGCCCGTGCTGCTGGTGAACAACCACACCATGTGCAACCACATGACGCCAGATGCGATCGATCGCAAGCTGGCCGACCTCAACTAGGCCGGGACGGAAGGCACATGACCGTTTACGTCAAAGGCGTCGTTTTCGAGGGCGTCGATTTCGATGACCCGAACTGCTGGCGCATCGATGCATATATGAAGCGCGGCGGCTATGCCGCGCTAAAGAAGATCCTGTCCGAGCAGATCACGCAGGATGCCGTGATCGCCGAAGTGAAGGCCTCGTCCCTGCGTGGTCGTGGCGGCGCCGGCTTCCCGACGGGCCTGAAGTGGTCCTTCATGCCGCGCAGCTTCCCCGGCCAGAAGTACCTCGTCTGCAACTCGGACGAAGGCGAACCGGGCACCTTCAAGGACAAGGATATCCTGGAGTTCAACCCGCACGCGCTGATCGAAGGCATGATCATCGGCGGGTACGCCATGGGTATCAGCGTGGGTTACAACTATACCCACGGCGAAATTTTCGAGGTTTACCAACGCTTCGAAGAAGCGTTGGAAGAAGCGCGCAAGGCCGGCTTCCTGGGTGAAAACATCCTGGGTAGTGGCTTCAGCTTCCAGCTTTACGGCCATCACGGCTACGGCGCCTATATCTGCGGCGAAGAGACGGCACTGTTGGAATCGCTCGAAGGCAAGAAGGGCCAGCCGCGCTTCAAGCCGCCGTTCCCGGCCTCCTTCGGCCTGTACGGCAAGCCGACCACGATCAACAACACGGAAACGTTTGCGTCCGTCCCCTACATCATCCGTGAGGGCGGCCAGAAGTTCCTGGAGCTGGGCAAGCCGAACAACGGCGGCACCAAGCTGTTCTCCGTATCGGGCCACGTGAACCGCCCCGGCAACTTCGAAGTACCGCTGGGTCTGCCGTTCGCCGAACTGTTGGAAATGGCCGGCGGCATGCGTGGCGGCAAGAAGCTCAAGGCCGTGATCCCTGGTGGTTCCAGTGCCCCCGTGCTGCCTGCCAACATCATGATGGACACCACGATGGACTACGACGCCATCGCCAAGGCTGGCTCCATGCTGGGCTCGGGTGCCGTCATCGTGATGGACGAGTCGGTATGCATGGTGAAGGCGCTGCGCCGCCTGTCCTACTTCTACTATGAAGAGTCCTGCGGCCAGTGCACGCCCTGCCGTGAAGGCACGGGCTGGCTCTACCGCGTGGTCGACCGCATCGAGAACGGCCAAGGCCGTCCCGAGGATCTCGACCTGCTCGAATCGGTGGGCAAGAACATCGCCGGCCGCACGATCTGTGCGCTGGGCGACGCCGCCGTGATGCCGGTACAGGGCATGCTCAAGCACTTCCGCGATGAGTTTGCCTACCACATCGAGCACAAGAAATGCATCGTACCGGGTTACTGAGTCGCTTCGACTTTACCGGGTAAATACAGCAGTAAGAACGAATCAGATCGGGCAGCCCGACCATGCTTGAAATCGAAATCGACGGTAAGAAACTGACGGTACCCAATGGCACGACGGTGATTGAAGCCGCACGTTCCATCGGTACCCACATCCCGCACTTCTGCTATCACAAGAAGCTGTCGATCGCAGCCAATTGCCGCATGTGCCTCGTCCAGGTGGAGAAGGCGCCCAAGCCGCTGCCCGCCTGCGCGACGCCCGTGAACGACGGCATGAAGGTGTTCACGCACTCCGATATGGCCGTGAAGGCGCAGCAGGGCGTGATGGAATTCCTGCTGATCAACCACCCGCTCGATTGTCCGATCTGCGACCAGGGCGGCGAATGCCAGCTGCAGGATCTGGCCGTGGGCTACGGCGGTTCCAGCTCGCGCTACGAAGAAGAAAAGCGCGTGGTGCCGAACAAGGACCTGGGTCCGCTGATTTCTACGGACATGACCCGCTGCATCCACTGCACACGCTGCGTCCGCTTCACCGAAGAAGTGGCCGGCATGCAGGAAATGGGTATGGCTGGCCGTGGTGAACACTCCGAGATCATGTCCTTCATCGGCATGACGGTGGATTCGGAAATCTCCGGCAACGTGATCGACCTGTGCCCGGTCGGCGCGCTGACCTCCAAGCCTTTCCGCTACAGCGCCCGTACCTGGGAGTTGTCACGCCGCAAGAGCGTGAGCCCGCACGACGGCCTGGGTGCCAACCTGGTCGTGCAGGTCAAGTCCGACCGGGTGATGCGCGTGCTGCCGCTCGAGAACGAAGACATCAACGAATGCTGGATTGCCGACCGCGACCGCTTCGCCTACGAGGCGCTCAATAGCGAGCAGCGCCTGACCAAGCCCATGCTGAAGCAGGGTGGCAAGTGGATCGAGACGGACTGGCAGACGGCCCTGGAATACGTGGGCAACGGCCTGAAGTCCATCGTCGGCGAATTCGGCGCCGATGCCGTGGCCGCCGTTGCAACCGCCCACTCCACGGTGGAAGAGCTTTTCCTCCTGAACAAGCTGGCCCGCGAGTTGGGTGTGAACACGGTCGAATTCGGCAGCCGCTACGCCGATTCTCGCCTGGCCGCCGCCCAGCAGGGCGCTACCTGGCTGGGCCAGAGCATCATCGACATGCTGCAAAGCAAGGCCGTGCTGGTCGTCGGTTCCAACCTGCGCAAGGAACAACCTCTGATCGCACAGCGTCTGCGCCAGGCTGTCAAGCGCGGCACCAAGCTGAGCGTGGTGAATGCCGCCGACGACAATCTGTACTGCCGCGTGGAAGGCAAGCTGATTGCCCGCCCCGACCAGCTGGTCGAAGCGCTGGCCCAAGTGGTCAAGGCTGCTTCGGAGGCGAAGTCGGTGGAAGTGCCGGCGTCGGTTGCCGGCGTCACGGTGAGCGAAGACGCACGCCAGATCGCCAAACAACTGATCGAAGCCAGGGCAGAGGAGGGCGGTCGTTCCGCCGTGCTGCTGGGCAATTTTGCTGCCCACCATGCTCGCGCTGCCGAGCTGGCCACGCTGGCGAGTTCGCTCGCTGCCATCACGGGCGCCACGCTGGGCTGGATGAGTGAAGCGGCCAATACGGTAGGCGCGCAGGCCCTCGGCCTGACGGCCTCCGCCAATGCCTTCGCCAAGCCGCGCAAGGCCTATGTACTGCTGAATACCGAAGTCGAGTTCGATACGGCTGATGCGCAAGCCGCGCTGGCCGCAGTGAAGTCGGCCGAAATGGTTGTCGCGCTGTCGCCGTTCAAACACGGCGCCGTGGACTACGCCGACGTGCTGCTG
>JAFAKZ010000239.1 GCA_019234745.1 Burkholderiales bacterium | reverse complement strand
TGGTCTGGGACAGCCCGGACATGGCCGATTTTCCCGGTGCCGAGCGGCTGGTGCGATTCCATATCGACGAGGTGCGCCGCAGCAGCGCAGTCCTGCCTTTCCGCTGGTCGGACGTCGAGATGGCGCCGCAGTTCGCTCAGGCGCGTGCCGCCCAGGCCAAGCGCGCAGAAGGGGGCTGGCAGGTGCTCAAGGTGATGGAAGTGCGGGAGGAGGCGGCAGGCGTGCGCTCCTTCCTGTTCGCCTCGGCCGACGGCTTGCCGCTGCCCCGATTTGCGCCGGGCCAGCACCTCACCCTGCGCCTGCCCATTGCCGGGCAGGACAGGCCCTTGGTGCGCAACTACACGGTATCGGACGCCAGCAATGGGCGCAGCTATCGCATCACAGTCAAGCGCGCCGGCCTGGCTTCAAGCTGGCTGCACGACCAGGTGCGCGAAGGCATGACGCTGGAGGCCATGCCCCCGCGCGGGAGCTTTGTGTTTGATGCGACAAGCCCGCGCCCCATCGTGCTGCTGTCGGCCGGCACCGGCATTACACCCATGCTCGCCATACTCAACAGCTTGCTGAACGACCATCTTCTCGGCAGCGTCATGCGCCAGGTCTATTTCATCCATGGCGCGCGCCACGCCGCCGATAGGCCCTTTGTCGGCCATTTGCGAGAGGCGGTGCTGCGCTATCCGGCGCTCACGCTTCACTTCGTGAATAGCGAGGATGGTGCGGCACCTGGGCGCGTGGACCTGGCGCTGCTCAAGCGACTACTGCCCTTCAATGACTACGATTTCTACCTGTGCGGGCCGGGTCCCTTCATGCGCGACCTGTACGAAGGCCTGCGCGGCATGATGATCCCGGACGAACGCATCCGTTTCGAGTCCTTCGGGCCATCCAGCGTGACGCGCACGACTGCGCCGAAAGACACCGTAACGGACGTAGCGGCGGCCAAGGTGGTGTTCGCCCGCTCTCAGCGTACGCTAGGCTGGACGCTCTCGGATGGCAGCCTGCTGGAATTGGCCGAGGCGCACGGCGTCCCCATGCAGTCCGACTGCCGCGCGGGCAGTTGCGGGACCTGCGCGGTGCGGCTGGTCAGTGGCAAGGTGCGCTATCTGCAGCCCGTTGAGGCCGAGCTTGAAACGGGGCAGGTGCTAGCCTGCAGCTGCGCACCGCAGATTGCCGAAGATGGCACGACTGAACCTGTCGTGCTTGATGTGTAAGGACCTGTCCGGCCGGCGAGGATTCCGCCGCGCTAGGCCCTGGATATCGGCCGACTGTTCCTTGCCATTATGGGAAGGTCAGGTCCAAACCGAGCTTCCTGGCAAGGACAAAGGTGAAGAGCCCCACGCCCAATATCGATAGCACGAAGACGGCGGCCACTTTGCCGGTCGCGCGTAGCACTGCGCGCTTCTCCATCCCCTTATTCCCTTGGTCGTAATGCCACTTGATAGCGTAGAACATGCCCGTGCCAAGCACGAGAACCTTAAACGTCACCAAGACTATAGGGATCCAATCCATCATTTTGAGTGTTTCCAGGCCATTACTTGACACGTTCTATCGAGAGGAGCGCACCTCAACGCACTGCTCCGCGGCTTCAATTCTTAGACCGTTCTCCAAGCATCCAGCAGAGCGATTTGCCGCATGCAGATGAGAGAGGAGAAAACGCCAGCGACTGTTATGCAAGGATGGTGTTGCCGTAGGTCCTGGCCATACTAATTCAAAAGCAATACCCGTACATTTAGACAAAATGTCCCAGTTGAAAACCTGCCAGTCTGGTTGCTGCGATTGACCGTGCGCGAGCCGTTCAGCGCCGCTGGTGGATTGACTGTCCAGGAAACACGGTGCTTCATGCGGGAGTTCTCTCGATGCGGTCGGCGATCACCAGCGCCAGCAGCCAGGACATCGCCGCGGAAATCGGCTCTAATGGCGGGATGTAGAACACGGAGTACCGCCATGCATATCGTGTGCGCCGCCTGCGGCACCATCAACCGCGTGCCCGACGACCGCCTGGGCGACCAGCCCAACTGCGCCAAATGCCATGAAGCGCTACTGGCACCGGAGCCGGCTGCATTGAGTGATGCCGCTCTACCTAAATTCCTGCAGCACACGGAGCTACCTGTGCTGATCGACTTCTGGGCCGCCTGGTGCGGCCCCTGCCGCATGATGGCGCCGCAGTTCGAGGCCGCAGCGCGCGAGGCCGTCGACATCCGCTTCGTCAAGGTCGATAGCGATGCCGCGCCCGTCGCATCGCGCCACTTCAACATACGCAGCATCCCCACGCTCGTGCTGTTCCACCGCGGCCAGGAGATTGCGCGCCAAAGCGGCGTGATGCAGGCGAGCCAATTGCTCGCTTGGGCGCGCCAGGCCTTGGCTGCGAGCTAGCCCGTACGGCAGCGCGGCTGGTTTTTGCCACGAAGCCGTGATACGAATAAGTCATCGCGCCTGCCGTCTTCGCCCACAACGGAAGAGGAACCCTGCCATGCGTACAGCAATGCTATTCAACATTGCCTTGTGGCTCGCATCGGCCGCCTGCCTGGCAGGTGGCGGGGGCGGATTCGCTGCACACAAGCAGAAGATGCTGGCCGATATCCAGGCGCGGCAACAGGCGCTTACCGATTTGCAAGGCTGTGTGCAGGCGGCTAACAACCACGCCGAACTCAAAACTTGCGAGCAGAAGCATAAGGCCACACTGGCACGCATTGCGTACCCAGCAATAAATACGGTTGCGTGGCCCAACTTGCGGCGAGCTTCAGGCCGCTGGGCGTGCGCCGTCTCCCAGTGCTGCAAGCGTCATGTCGAGCAGCGCGCGTAGCCGCGCCAGCCGCCGCAGATCGCGGTGGTAACCCAACCACACGTCGCGGCCCGGCGGGGCCTCGCCCAAATCGATGCGGCGCAGGCCGGGCGTGGCGTCCCCCAGCAGGCAGGGCAGTACGGCGAAACCGCCGCCGGCTGCGCACATGCGCGCTTGCGCTTCGCGGTTGTTGCTGCCGAAGGCCAGCCGTGCGCGCGGCAGCATACGCTTTACCCAGGCGACGTCGGGCAGCTCGCTGAATGCTGCATCCATGCTGATCAAGGTCTGGCCCTGCCCGTCGCCGGCAGTCGGCGCGACCAGGTCCATATGGCCGTACAGGGCGTAGTCCATATGCAGGAGCTTGCGCTGCATTACGTCGGGCTCGTCGAACGGCGTGATGCGGAACACGAGGTCGGCCTCGCGCCGCGCCAGGTTGTACTGGCGAGCATCGGTGATCAATTCCAGCGACACGCCCCGATGCTTGGCGAGGAAGCGGGCGAATAGGGGCGTGAGTACGTATACGCCGAACCAGTCCGACGAGGACACGCGCAGCGAGCCCGATAACTGCGCTTCCTGGCCGGCTAGGGTGCGGGCGAAGCCGAGCGCTTCCTCTTCCATGCGTTCGGCGTGGGCGAGTACGGCCGTACCTTCGTCCGTCAATACGAAGCCATCGCTGGTACGCTGGAACAGGGCGTGGCCGATGACTTCTTCCAACGTACGAAGGCGCCGCCCCATGGTGGGCTGCGTCTGCCCCAACTGCCGGGCGGCGGCACCGAGCGTGCCCGTGCGCGCTACGGCGAGGAAGACGCGGACGTCGTCCCAGTCGATTTCATATCCATGCATATTTGTTTGCTGTGCGTTCAATATCTTTAATGTACATGCAAATTGGTACGAGCGACGATAGGGGCGTTGGTAAGTCACCTCAAACGAAAGGAAAGATCATGCAAGCGCTCGTACTGAACCGCTACAACGGCCCACTCGAACTGACGGAGATGCCGAAGCCACAGGTCGGCACAGGCCAGGCGTTGGTGCGCATTGCGGCGGCCGGCCTCAACCCGCTGGATATCAAGATTCGCGCCGGCAGCGCAGCGCATGCCAAGCACCCCCTGCCGCTAGTGCTGGGCATCGACATGGCCGGCGTAGTCGAAGCAGTCGGCGAGGGTGTGACGGCGTTCAAGGTCGGCGACGAGGTCTATGGCATGACGGGCGGGGTAGGCGGTATCCAGGGCTCACTGGCGCAGTACGCAGTGGTGGATGCGGCCCTGCTTGCGCCCAAGCCGCGCAATCTGACGATGCGCGAGGCGGCAGCCTTGCCCCTGGCGTTTGTCACCGCATATTCCGGCATCGTCGACCGCGCCAAGGTGCAAGCAGGCCAAACCGTGCTGGTGCAAGGTGGTACGGGCGGCGTCGGCCATGTAGCAGTGCAACTGGCCCGTGCCTACGGCGCCGAGGTATTTGCAACGGCTAGTACGAATAACCTGCAGACCCTGGTGGATCTGGGTGCCACGCCCATCGACTACACGGCGCAGTCGGTAGACGATTACGTGGCCCAGCACACGCAGGGCGAGGGCTTCGATCTGGTTGTCGACACGGTTGGCGGGGTTACGCTCGACGCCTCTTTCGGGGCGGTAAAACACTTCGGCCACGTGGTCAGCGCGCTGGGCTGGGGTACGCATGTGCTGGCGCCGCTGTCGTTCCGCGAGGCGACGTATTCCGGCGTATTTACGCTCTACCCGCTGCTCACAGGCAAACATCGCGCCCACCATGGCGAGATGCTGCGCGAGTCGACGCGGCTGGCCGAAGCGGGGCTGCTTAAGCCGATTTTGGATGCTCAAGCCTATACCCTGGAGTCGGCCGCCGCTGCCTACGATGCGATGCAAAGCGGTTCGACGCGCGGCAAGGTCACCGTATTGATCGAATGAGTAGGGAATGAGCTGACCTGGGTGATAATCCGACTTTGCCATACAAAGGGATTCCCATGACGCCTAATACCAATGCCGCGCGTGCGCTGGCGACCAGTATCGTCGGTGTAGCCATTGTGTGTAGTACCCAGGCTGCAGATACCGCCACGCACGGGCCTTCCTGGGGCGTGCACGGCATGGCCTTGTTCGGTGGCAGGGAGGGGCTGTTTGCCTCGCACCTGCCAATGTTCCACCCACCGCACGATGCGCAGGTGATCATGCGCGTGCATTTCAAGGATGCTGCAGTGGAGCGTCAGGTGCGCAAGGCGCTGGCGCAGCGGCCCGAGTTGTGGACGGTGGTGCCCGAGCAGTTCGAGCTGGACCGCCTGGCGCCTGCGGCAGCGGACCCCATACACCACTTGCAGGTCGATGTCGTGCACGGGCATTTCGAACGCGGTGGCAAGACAGTACGGACGGCCCGCGAGATGGTGGTCGATCAGGTCCTGGTGTATCGCAAGCTGCAACCCACGGGCAAGCCGGGCGACACGGCCGACTATATGGCGGTGGCGGCCAGCCCTAAGGTGCGCGAGCGCTTCTTCATGAAAGTCATATCGACCCGGCCCGATGTGGACCAGATCGTCGAGGAAGTAGTCCCGAGAGGCGCAAAGCCCGTCGAAACCCTGCATTTGCCACGCGACCAGGATGTATCGGCCGCCGCAGCGACCATTACGCAGGCGTTTGAAGCAGCCTGT
>JAFAKZ010000219.1 GCA_019234745.1 Burkholderiales bacterium | reverse complement strand
TAACGAAACCATGGAAATACCTAACTGGTCTTGGAAGGCAAGCGTACCTTCGCTATCTCGATACGCATATCGTATCCGGCTCACGGCTTCCACTGCACGCGAGCCATACCGCTCCCTGCGGTGATCGACAAAAAAAGGCACCGTGGTTCCGGTGCCTTTTGTCGTTGCGCTTAGGCCGCCAATTCCTTGGCCAGGTACAGCCAGGTTTCCACCACCGTATCCGGGTTCAGCGACACCGTCTCGATACCCTCTTCCACCAGCCACTTGGCCAGGTCAGGGTGGTCCGACGGGCCCTGACCGCAGATGCCGATGTACTTGCCCTGCTTGCGGCAGGCCTGGATCGCCATGCTCAGCATCGCCTTGACGGCCTCGTTACGCTCGTCGAACAAGGACGCAATCGGGCCGCCCGAATCGCGGTCCAGCGCCAGCGTGAGCTGGGTCATGTCGTTGGAGCCGATGGAGAAGCCATCGAAGTACTGCAGGAACTGCTCGGCCAGGATGGCGTTGGACGGGATCTCGCACATCATGATCAGGCGCAGGCCGTTCTTGCCGCGCTCCAGGCCGTTCTCGGCCAGCAGCTCGACAACCTTCTTGGCCTCGGCAACGGTGCGCACGAAGGGGATCATGACCTCGACATTGGTCAGGCCCATTTCGTCGCGCACCTTGCGCAGCGCACGGCATTCCAGCTCGAAGCAATCACGGAAGGACTCGCTGATATAGCGCGAGGCACCGCGGAAGCCGATCATCGGGTTTTCTTCGTGCGGCTCGTACTGCTGGCCGCCGATCAGGTTCGAGTACTCGTTGGACTTGAAGTCCGACATGCGCACGATCACCTTCTTAGGCGCGAACGCAGCGCCAATGGTGGCGATGCCTTCCACCAGCTTTTCCACGTAGAAGTCCACTGCGCTCGTATAGCCGCCGATGCGCTCTTCCACCTGCTGCTTGAGGTCCCAAGGCAGGTTCGGGTAGGCCAGCAGCGCCTTCGGGTGGATGCCAATCATGCGGTTGATGATGAATTCCAGGCGGGCCAGGCCCACACCTTCGTTCGGCAGGTGCGAGAAGTCGAAGGCCAGTTCCGGGTTGCCGACGTTCATCATCAGCTTCACGGGGCTCTTGGGCATCTTGTCCAGCGCCAGGTCGATGATTTCGACGTTCAGCTTGCCCTCGTAGATATTGCCCGTGTCGCCTTCGGCGCAGGAAACGGTCACGTAATCGCCGTCGCTCAGCGAATGCGTAGCATCACCGCAGCCCACCACGGCCGGGATGCCCAGCTCGCGTGCGATGATGGCGGCGTGGCAGGTGCGGCCACCGCGATTGGTGACGATGGCGGCAGCGCGCTTCATCACGGGTTCCCAATCCGGGTCCGTCATATCGGTAACCAGCACGTCGCCAGGCTGCACGCGGTCCATTTCGGATGCGTCGCGGATCATGCGCACCACGCCCTGGCCAATCTTCTGGCCGATGGCGCGGCCGGAGGCGCGGATAGTGGAGCGGCTGTTCAAGCGGTAGCGGCGCAGCGTGTCGACGCGTGCTTCCTGCGACTTCACCGTTTCCGGGCGGGCCTGCAGGATGTAGAGCTTGCCGTCTTCACCGTCGCGGCCCCATTCGATGTCCATCGGACGGCCGTAGTGCTTTTCGATGATCAGCGCGTAGTGGGCCAGCTCGGCCACCTCTGCGTCGCTGATCGAGAAGCGGTGACGATCGACTTCCGGCACTTCCACCGTGCGGACCGACTTGCCGGCCGTGGCTTCCGTGGTGAACTCCATCTTGAGCAGCTTGGAACCACGGTTGCGGCGCAGGATGGATGGCTTCTTTGCCGCCACATTCGGCTTATATACGTAGAATTCGTCCGGATTCACGGCGCCTTGCACCACGGTCTCGCCCAGGCCGTAGCTGGAGGTGACGAACACAACGTCGTCGAAGCCCGATTCCGTATCGATGGTGAACATCACGCCGGCTGCGCCCTTGTCGGAACGCACCATGCGCTGGATGCCGGCGGACAGCGCCACATCGGCGTGGGCAAAGCCCTTGTGTACGCGGTAGGAGATCGCACGGTCGTTATACAGCGAGGCGAACACTTCCTTGATGGCGTGCAGCACATTGTCGATACCGACGATGTTCAGGAAGGTTTCCTGCTGGCCGGCGAACGATGCATCGGGCAAGTCTTCAGCCGTGGCGGAGGAGCGCACAGCGACGGAGATGGTGGCGCCGGAATCCGCTTCCATCTTGGCGAATGCGGTGCGGATATCGGCGTCAAGCGCAGCCGGGAACGGCGTTTCGACCACCCACTGGCGGATCTGCTTGCCCACGCGGGCCAGTTCCGTGACGTTGTCCACGTCCAGGGCAGTCAGCGCGGCGTCGATCTTGGCAGAGAGGCCGTCATGAGCCAGGAAGGCGCGATAGGCTTCGGCGGTCGTGGCAAAGCCACCAGGTACGCGTACGCCCGTTGCAGCCAACTGGCTGATCATTTCGCCTAGCGACGCGTTCTTGCCGCCGACACGTTCGACGTCGGTCATGCGCAGCGCGTCGAACCAGATGACGTTGCTCTCTGCCATTTGCTTAGTTCCTTGCAAGGATTTCAGAATCTGAGAAGCCGAATTCTAGCCGTTTTGTGCGATTGAGGCAGCTTTAGATATGCGTTTGCGCATCAGGGATTGACCCAATCCAAGCCTAAGCCATTGAGCGGGCAAAAGAAATATGTAGTCTGAAACTACGAACTACATAACCTTACGGTACCTAAGCCGACGAAAGCTCGCGCCGAGCAGCCTTCCTATGGCAACATGGCCTGCATTGAACCTCGCTGGAAGACTCGCCATGCCAAACATCCGCACTGCCTACTTCGTTTCCGACCGCACGGGCATTACGGCCGAGATGCTGGGGCACAGCCTGATCACGCAGTTCGAAGGCATCGAGTTCAAGCGCGTTACCCTGCCCTTTGTCGATACGCTGGAAAAAGCCATGCAGGTGGCGGATCGGATTCGCAGCACAGCGACGGCCGAAGGTGCACGCCCCTTGGTGTTCTCTACCTTCGTGAAGGACGAAATCCGCGAGATCATCCATATCCCGGAAGCCCACGTGGTGGACTTCTTCGAGGCCTTTATCGAGCCGCTGGAAACGGAGCTGGGACAGAAGTCCTCGCACACCGTGGGCAAGAGCCACAGCATCCAGAACTTCCACGAGTACAACGCGCGCATCGAGGCGGTGAACTACGCAATGGCACACGACGACGGTATCAAGCCGACCGACCTGGATACGGCGGATATCGTACTGGTGGGTGTGTCGCGCTCCGGCAAGACGCCAACCTGCCTTTATCTCGCGCTGCAGTACGGCATCAAGGCGGC
>JAFAKZ010000102.1 GCA_019234745.1 Burkholderiales bacterium | reverse complement strand
GCCGGCAAGGGCCGCAAGCGTTAATGCTAAGGGTGCCAATCGCGGCACCCTTGACGAATCCTCTCTCGCGATCGCTGTGTCGCATCCATCGGAACCATCCATGGCACTCGGCGAGTTCGACCTTATCCAGCGCTATTTCACCCGATCGCCCCGCCAGACCATTCTTGGCGTGGGGGACGACGCGGCGCTTATCGCACCTACGCCTGGCCTCCAGCTCGTCATCGCTGCCGACACGATGGTCGAGGGCCGGCATTTCTTCCCGGGTACCGACCCATACACCCTTGGCTGGAAGGTACTGGCCGTCAATCTGTCCGATATGGCCGCCATGGGCGCCAGGCCGCGTTGGGCAACGCTATGCCTTACCCTGCCGGCGGCCGATGAGGCCTGGTTGGAAGGCTTCTCCGAGGGCTTATACAGCCTGGCCGATCAGTTCGAAGTCGATTTGATCGGCGGCGATACAACGTGTGGACCGCTGGCCATGTCGGTGCAGATCATCGGCGAGATCGAGCCGGGCAGGGCACTGCGGCGGAGTGGCGCGAGCGCGGGCGACGATATCTGGATTTCTGGCCCAACGGGTGCTGCGGCACTGGCGGTCAAGCACCGTTCTGGTGAAGTCGTGCTGCCGCCTGAAGCGCTGGCGGCCTGTGCGGCGCGGCTTGATCTACCACAACCTCGCGTTGTTTTGGGCCGCGCTGTGTGTGGGCTGGCCAGCGCCGCCATCGACGTGTCCGACGGCTTGCTGGCCGATCTAGGGCATATCGCCGAAATGTCCTGCCTCGGCGCCGATCTTCGCGTTGACCTGTTGCCACGCCTGCCCGATGCGTTCGCGGGCTTGCCGGTTGCGATGGTACAAGATTGCCAGCTTGCTGGCGGCGACGATTACGAGCTTTGTTTCACGGCACCGGCCGCCAATCGCGCCGCTGTCGAGGCGCTTGGCGTCTCGCTCGAGCTCCCCCTGACCCGCATCGGCCAGATGATTGCAGGCGGCGGTGTTGTGGCAATGGATTCAAGCGGCACGCCCATTGATATCGAGCGCTCAGGCTTCAACCACTTCAGGGTCGCATAAGCATGCAAGACGAAGTGCAAACGGGCGCGATCGTGCAGCCCGACGTCAAATTCCTGTTCGCCCACCCCTTCCACTTTATCGCCCTGGGATTCGGCAGCGGCTTGTCGCCCAAAGCGCCGGGCACCATGGGTTCGTTGATGGCGATCCCGTTCTACTTGCTACTCACACTGTTCATCGGGATCAAGGGCATCGCCCTGTTGGCGATCCCGCTCTTCGTGGTAGGCATCGCGATCTGCGACAAGGCCGGCCGGGCGCTCGGCGTGTCGGACCATGGCGCCATCGTGTGGGATGAGATCGTCGCCATGCTGCCGCTGCTGGCCATGGTGCCGCAGCGCCCCCTGGGCTGGGCGGCAGCTTTCGTGCTGTTCCGCGTGTTCGACGTATGGAAGCCCTGGCCGATCAGCTGGTTCGACGGCCACGTGAAGGGCGGTTTCGGCGTAATGCTGGACGATGCGCTGGCGGCGATCCCGGCGGCCGCGCTGCTCTATCTGCTCAATCCCTACCTGTAGCAGCCGCAACTAGGCGCGGACGCTGAAATACTGTGTCAGCTTGGCTACGGCCGACTCGGCCGCAGTTTGCCGTTCTGCGCGAACACCCTCCAACTTCTGCCTCACGCCTTCTTCCATATCGGCAAGGCTGCCGAGGTTTGCCATCAAGATATCGAGATCGCGTAATTCGCCCAGGCCGTCCTGCACGCGCCGGGCGATGCTGGCCTCCTTTTCCCAACCCTCGCCAAGCAGATCGCCATGCGATTCACCGATATAGCGCAAGCGTTTGCAATCGATGCGCAGGCTGTGCCATTCCAAGTGCTCGTCGAACAGAGCAGGCCCCAGGCACAGGCGCCGGTCAATGCTAACGCACAGGCCGGCGCGATAGGCCTGCACGGCCCGGCGTAGGGAGTGTCCGCCATGATTGGCGAGTGCGTCGGGTAGGCGCATCTCGACATGGCGCAACGCAGTGGAAATCTTGGGCGAGGTCACGTGCTCCAGCAGCTCCTCGCGCAGCAGTGTGTCGCGTATCGCCTCGGCTTCCATCCAGGCGCGCTGCGGGCCTTCGGTCTTGTCCGCGCCTACGGCGCTTAATAGCGCCAACTGCACTTCGAGATCACGCAAGTCGTTGCTGCGCTTCAGACAGCGTTTGAGCTGGCGCACGGGCTCGGAGATTGCGGCGAAGCCGGAGAGGTTGTCGAACGGCGCCAGGATGCTACACAGCCGCCGCGTGGCTACACGATAGTCGTGCAGCGCATCGTCGTCGTGCCCGGCCTGCAAACGCAGGCGGCAGAGGCGTAGTGCATCGGTCAGTGAAAACGCCCGTTTTAATACCCTGATGGCAGGATATTTCATATGTAATTGTCTGTTTTTATTGGAATATATAGTTCATTCAGGAAATTGGAATGACCCGCTCAGATCATTCCGCTATCAGCCCCCGCACCTTCCCACTAGCATCACCGCACGATCATATCGGGATGGGCGAGGCTCACCATGAATGCACTCCGTCGCAGCAACGAGCGCGGCCACGCAGACCACGGCTGGTTAAAGTCGTATCACAGCTTCTCGTTTGCAGATTACTACGATCCGGCACATATGGGCTACGGCCCCTTGCGCGTGATCAACGACGACCGCGTCGCGCCGGGGGCGGGCTTCGGTACGCATGCGCATCGCGACATGGAAATCATCAGCTACGTGCTGACCGGCGAGCTGGCCCACAAGGACAGCTTGGGCAACGGATCGGTGTTGCGCGCCGGCGACGTCCAGCGCATGAGTGCCGGGCGCGGTGTGCTGCACTCGGAATTCAATCAGTCCACTGACCAGGCCGTGCATTTCCTGCAGATCTGGATTGAGCCCAATGTATTCGGTATTCCTGCTGACTACCAGCAGCGACATTTCTCGGCCGCAGAAAAGCGCGGCAAGCTCGTCGCGATAGCGGGGCCGGAAGGCCAAGACGGGCAGCTGCTGATCCGCCAGGATGCCCGGCTGCTGGCCGGCCTGTTCGATGGCGAGGAGGCGGCTGAGTATGAGTTTGCGCCGGGCCGCAAGGGCTATCTGCATGTCGCACAAGGCGAGGTCAGCGTGAACGGCACGCAACTCTCCGCTGGGGATGCGATGAGCTTCTGTTCGGGTGGCGCCGTATCGATCGGCCGCGGCAAGCAGGCCGAGATACTGTTGTTCGACATGGGCCAATGAGGTTGGCGAGCGCTGCGGGCGTTCATGCTTGGAATGCGCGCGGCGCTTGCCTTGGAAACCAATTTGCGCGATATACCTCTTATAGAAAACAAGGGGGAATCGTCATGCGTATTCGATCCGTCGTGCTGGCCGCTAGTACGCTGCTCGCCGCCTGTGCCACGCTGCCGCCACCCGTTACCGTCGACGAAGCATTGAAGATGTCCAAGGCGGGGCAGACACCGGATGCCATCATCCAGGCCATGCGCGACAGCCGCTCCACCTATCGCCTAACCGCCAGCGACATCATCCGCCTGCACGGCCAAGGTATGCCCATGCCTGTGCTCGACTACATGCAGCAAACGCAGATCGACAGTACGCGCGAAGACCAGCAGATGCGCGACTACGAGACTAGCCCTCCTCGTTTTGGCTGGCATCGCTGGTGGTAGGCAAGAGTACCTCGACCGGTATCTTTAGGTAGCGTCGTCCGTTGGCAGCCGCGGGTGGCATATGCCCAGCGCGGATATTTACCTGCACCGACGGCAGCATCAGCGCCGGCATGCCTAGCGTCCTATCGCGCGCGGTCCGCATCGCGACGAATTCCTGCTCGCTTACGCCATCATGCACATGGATATTGGCTTGGCGCTGCGCGTCCACCGTTGTCTGCCAGCGTGCACCACGCCCGGCCGGCGGGTAGTCGTGGCAGATAAAGAGCCGCGTGTCGCCAGGTAGGGCGAGGATGCGCCGGATGGATGCATACAGCGTCGTCGCGCAGCCTCCCGGGAAATCGCAGCGCGCGGTACCTACATCGGGCATGAACATGGTGTCGCCCACGAACACCGCGTCGCCAATGCGATAGGCTACGTCGGCTGGCGTGTGCCCGGGCACGAATAGCACCTGGGCGTCGAGATCACCAATCCGGAAGGTTTCATCCGCGGCAAATAGATGGTCGAACTGGCTGCCATCGGTGGAGAACGACGGCTCCAGGTCGAAGAACTCGGCAAAGATCGCTTGTACGTCACGGATGTGTTCGCCGATCGCAATCCGGCCGCCAAGCTGTTGCTGGATATAAGGTGCGGCCGACAGGTGATCGGCATGCGCATGGGTTTCCAGTATCCACGCCACGGTGAGACCCTGCGAACGGATGAACTGGACGATGCGATCCGCCGTCTGCGTGGACGTACGGGCTGCCGCCGCATCATAGTCCAACACGGGGTCGATGATCGCGGCGTGACCGTTCCGTCGGTCGTAGGCGACATGACTGGCTGTGCCGCTTGGGCCGTGGAAGAAGGATTCAACCTGGGTTTGCCACATTGTACTTTCTCAAGCAGGGTGGATGGCGCCGAGCACCCGAGGGCCGCGAGCACCGGTGACGGCCGGCAGATTGCCCGGCAGGCCTTTCAGGCACTGGCGCGCCAGCCAAGCAAAAGCAACCGCCTCGACCCAGTCGGGATGGAGACCGAGCGTATCGGTACCCGCCAGGGTGCGTGGCGCGAGCAAATCGCCCAAACGCCGCATTAAGGCCGTATTGCGCGCCCCCCCACCACAGATATAGACCTCGTGCGCGTTGGGCGCATGGTTCAGCACAGCGTCTACGATAGAACGCGCCGTCAGTTCCAACAGGGTGGCCTGCACGTCCTCCTGCGGTAGCTCAACGTTACCGACCATGCGGTCCAACCAGTCAATATGGAACAGGTCGCGTCCCGTGCTCTTGGGCGGTAGGGCGGTAAAGTAAGGGTCCGACAGCATTGCCTGCAGAAGAAGGGGCGAGACGTGTCCTGTACTCGCCCACTGACCGCCCGCATCGTACGCCCGGCCTTGATACCGGCTCGTCCAGCAGTCCATCAGCACATTGCCCGGCCCCGTATCCCAGCCACGCACCAGCCCGTTGGCCGGTAGATCGGTGATATTGGCAATGCCGCCAATATTGACGACGGCTCGATGCACGGCGCCGCCGAATACGCCCTGGTGGAAGGCCGGCACTAGTGGTGCACCTTGGCCGCCGGCTGCCACATCGCGGCTGCGAAAGTCCGATACCACGCAGATACCGCTCAACTCGGCCAATAGCGCCGCGTTGCCAATCTGCAGCGTATAGCCGAG
>JAFAKZ010000592.1 GCA_019234745.1 Burkholderiales bacterium | reverse complement strand
AGCCCGCTGACACCCATGAAGCGGTCCCAGAAGCGTTGCGCGCTGCTATCTTCGTTTCCGTGCTTACGCTCGATGTAGCGCAGAAAGCGCTTCAGGTCCGATAGGCCAGCCACCGAGACGGCGCAGCGATACACGCCGGCGTCCAAGGTGGCGCCGGCAAGCGCCGCGTATCCGCCATAGCTTGCGCCTACGATGCATACGCGGGCCGGGTCGATGATGCCCTCCTTGGCGAGGAAGCGCACACCGTCGGAAAGGTCAGACTGCATCTTGCGGCCGAATTCGCCGTAGCCTGCCTCAAGGATGGCTGGCGTGGTTGTCGATCCACGGTAGTTGGGACGCAACACGGCATAGCCTTGCTCGGCCAGTGCCTGCGACCACCAATCGAAATCCGCCGTATCGCTCGCGGCCGGGCCGCCGTGCGGCAGCACGACCAGCGGCAGCTTGGCCGTATTGGCGCCAGGCGGCAGCGTGAGATAGGCAGGTACCTTGAAGCCGTCGGCGGCCTGGTAGTCGATACGCCGCACCGGGAGTGGCTCGACGATGCCCTCGTATACATCGCCGACCGATACGGTGCCGTGCTTGTCGAAATCGACCAGCTGGTACTGGAGCCCGTTTTGCGGCCCATCCACCAGCACGACGAGCTTCTTGAAGTCGGCCGATTCGGATACCAGACGCACACGGTCGCCGCCGTATGCCTTGACGACGGCATCCCAGCGCCGTTGCCTCGCCGCGTCGATAAAGTCGTAGTGATCTACCCCGTTTGAATCGGTAAACGTCGCGCCAGCCATGCGATGCGTGATGGCATCCTCGAACGGCTCCACAAAGCCCTCGGCCTCGGGCGCCGGTGTGATTGCGCCATCCTGTAGCGACACATGCTTCCATTCGATATGCTCGACCTGCTTATCGTGCATGGCGATCAGTAGCGTATCGGCCGCAGGCGCGAAGCCAACCAGGCGCGGAGGGTCGATCGCTGCCTTGCCGCTGTCGACCATCTTGAACTTGCCGTCGACTTTAGCTTGCAGCTGCCATTGCTGCGAGCTGCTGTCGTAACTCATCTTTGCTGCGATGTTGCCGCTCGCATCGACCAGCCAATCGTCACCTGTCGAGCCATAGGCTTCGACCTTCTGCCGTTCTGTATCGAGGTCCGCCCGTACGAGCATGGGTACGACATGGTTGGTTACATATAGCCCGGGCACATACAGCACCGTGTGTCCGTCGACTTGCCGAACCATGACCTCGCCAGACAAGGCATTGAGCGGATGAGCGTCATCGGCAAGTCGTTTCGGGTCTGGCACGACCTGGATCTTTCCCGTCGCGACGCTGATGACCTGCAGATGACTCCATTCGACATCCTCGCCCGAGAGACCCCACGGCATGCCCGTTTGGGAGGTGAACACCATCATATGGTCGTTGTCGGCCCATGTAAGCGATCGCAGCTTGTTTTCGCCAACGTCGATTCGCTTGATCGTCTTGTTGTCGGCGATGGCGAACACGGTAAGGATGCGACGATCTTGCCGTGTTGCAACGAAGGCCAGGTGCGAGCCGTCCGGCGAGAGGGCGACCTGTTCAACGGAGGGCAAGCGGCCATAGGTCGCCAGCGGAACAGCTTGCCGTACCTCGTCTGCGTAAACGGCGACGGGAGATGCCAGGGCGGCGAGCAGCGACAATGCGGGGCGGAGAAGCCCGGAGAAGGCAAAGGGACGTTGCATAGGGAATATGACTGAAATGGATATAGAACGGGAATGGGAACAGGTCGACAGGGCGTAACGACGAAGCCGTTACGCCGTATTTGGCATACTTGTGCCCCGAGTCACTAATTCGTTGAACAAATCCGCCAGGATTCGCCGCCATGCTGCGTTGCAAATGCTCGCCATATCCCGATATGGCTGCGTTTTGCGCCTTGCCTTGCGACGTTCCTGGCAAGATTTGTTCTTCAACGAATTAATGACTCAGGACACTAGGGAGCCTCTGATTTAGTACCCGCGATCCCGGGGACTAAATCAGAGGCTCCCTAGGTCTTGATTGTGTCGTGAACAAAAATGCGGCGCAACGACTACGCTGTTGCGCCGTACACATGCTGTAGAGACTGCGAAGCCGGGCTACACCACCTCTTCCACCCACAACAAGGCATCGATCTGCGCCTTGTTCGCCTCGGCCTTCGTCACGCCTGCCTGGTTGAAAATCTCCAAGTCATCCGGCAGATCGCCGTTCTCGCAGGTCAGGGCAAGACTCAGCATGGGGCCGAAGCGGCCGCCGCGGTTCAAGAGCGCCTGGTTGATCTCGTCTGGCAGGCTCAGCTTTTCCAGGATCACGGGCATGGGCTGGCGCAGGAGCGAATCGAGCATGGAGAACATGCCCGTGGTGAACAGCTGGTCCAGCTCATCGCGCTTGAACTGCTTGGCACCCAGCACTTCCATGATACGGCCGCGGATCAGCGCCGTTTCCAGCAGGATGCTGTGGTCGCCCTCCTGGCGCTCGTGGCTGAACAGCAAGAGCGTGAGCCAGCGATACAGCTGCTTGTTGCCCAGCACGATCATGGCTCGGTCCAGCGTGTCGATCTTGGTCAGGAGCCCGGCGCCGGGTGAATTCACGTAGCGCAGCAGCTTGAACGACAGCATGGGGTCGTACTTCATGGCGTTGGCGATCACGCTCGGGTCGGCCTCGCTGCGCACCAGGTTGAGCACTTCCAGGAGGCGCAGGTAGCTCGCGTCCACCGTATCGACTTCGCTGAGTTCCTTGCGGCGCAGATAGCTGCCCTGCAGCAGGTGCACCTGCAACTGGCGGCATACCTGCAGCTCTTCGAAGAAGTGGATGTCGCCCATGATGAGTTCCGACTCGGGCGCGGCGTTGGCGACGGCCGAGACTTCCTTGGAAAGCTCCGTCACGTCCTTGTCGGTCACGGAAATCTTGTGATAGTCGGCCAATGGCATCAGGGCCATGAGGTCGGCCTTGAGCGGGAAGCTGTCGAAGCCTATCTGGAAGCCGTGCTCCTTGAGCGCCTGCAGCAACTCCACGTGCTCGACGGCATTCTGGAAATACTCCGCGTCATAGTGCAGCATCAGCACGAAGCGGCCCTTGGGTAGCTGGCCCAGCAACGGGCTTTGCAGTGCCCAGACGGAGACTTCCAGGAAGATGCGCTTCTGGCCGAAGGCCTTGGTGGATTCTTCCGCCAGGAAGTTGCGCAGCAGCACCTCGTCGTACAGCTTCCAGACGGAGTGCGCCATGCGCTCCTTGCGCTTCAATACGCTATCGCGCAGGCGGAAGTCATAGCCGATGACCTTGAGTTCGCGGTCCAGCACGATCTCGCGCTGCAGCATGGTCTCGGCCGGCGCGCCGGCAATCTGCCCCGCCTCGCCCGGCGCGGCGCCCAGCCCGTCCTTCAGCGGCCCCGCCGCCATCGGCAGGGGCGCTTGCGTGCTGGCAAAGGAGGAGGGCGGCGGCGATGCCGATTCGTCGCGGCCAAACAGTTTTTTGATGAGTCCGAAGACCATGAGCGGGCCTGCCTGTTCTGTTATCCAGTCATTCTAACTAACAATAGCCGGAGAATGAGACAGGCTCAAATGCAGACAAGTTGTTTGCCGCGTAGGGTGATTTCCTACTTGGTCAGCTTATCCAGCGCCTCACGGTACTTGGCCGCCGTCCGTTCGCCCACTTCCGCCGGCATGGCGGGCGCCGGCGGGTTGCGGTCCCAGCCCGTGGAATCCAGCCAGTCGCGCACGAACTGCTTGTCGTAGGACGGCGGGTTGCTGCCCACGGCGTACTGGTCGGCCGGCCAGAAGCGGCTGGAATCGGGCGTCAGCGCCTCGTCCATCAGCGTGAGCGTGCCGTCCGCATCCAGGCCGAACTCGAACTTCGTATCGGCGATGATGAT
>JAFAKZ010000549.1 GCA_019234745.1 Burkholderiales bacterium | reverse complement strand
GGCGCGGCGGAAGTCGAGCGCCTCGGCGATGGACTCTTCCACCAGGGCCGTGCCGCCCGGTGCTTCCATCATGGCCGCCGCCACGTCGCAGCTGGCGATGATGGCGTACTGCGGCGAGGTGGACGTGTGCATCAAATAGGCTTCGTTGAAGCGGTGGCGGTCCAGCTGGCGGTTTTCCGATTCCTGCACCAGGATCTGCGACGCCTGCGACAGGCCCGCCAACAGCTTGTGCGTGGACTGCGTGGCGAACACCAGCGTGTCGTTATGCGGGCGCTTGCCGCCGATGGCGTGCATGTCCACGTAGAAGTCGTGGAAGGCGGCGTGCGGCAGCCAGGCTTCGTCGAAGTGCAGGGTGTCGATGGAGTCGCCCAGCAGGTCCTTGATCATCTCCACGTTGTACAGCACGCCGTCGTAAGTGGACTGCGTGATGGTGAGGATGCGCGGCTTGTGGCCGGGGCGCTTGGCGAGCGCTTCACGGGCGAAGGGGTTGGCCTCGATCTTCTTGGCGATGGTCTCCGGCTTGAACTCGTCGAGCGGGATGGGGCCGATGATGCCGTAGTGGTTGCGCGTGGGCATCAGGAACACGGGAATCGCGCCGCACATCATGATCGAGTGCAGGATCGACTTGTGGCAGTTGCGGTCCACCACCACGATATCGCCCGGCGCCACGGTGGCATGCCACACCATCTTGTTGCTGGTGGAGGTGCCGTTGGTGACGAAGAAGCAGTGGTCGGCGCCGAAGATGCGCGCGGCGTTGCGTTCGCTGGCGGCGACGGGGCCGGTGTGGTCGAGCAGCTGGCCCAGTTCGTCCACCGAGTTGCACACGTCGGCGCGCAGCATGTTCTCGCCGAAGAACTGGTGGAACATCTGGCCCACGGGCGACTTCAGGAAGGCGACGCCGCCCGAGTGGCCGGGACAGTGCCAGCTGTAGGAGCCGTCCTGCGCGTAGTGCAGCAGGGCGCGGAAGAAGGGTGGGGCCAGCGTGTCGAGATAGGTCTTCGCTTCGCGCACGATGCTGCGGGCGACGAATTCCGGCGTGTCTTCGAACAAGTGGATAAAGCCGTGCAATTCGCGCAGCACGTCGTTCGGAATATGGCGGCTGGTGCGTGTCTCGCCGTACAGGAAGATGGGGATGTCCGCGTTCTTGAAGCGGATTTCCTCGACGAAGGCGCGCAGCTGCGCGATCGCCAGCGTCTCCTGGCCCGGCTCGCCCACGAATTCCTCGTCGTCGATCGACAGGATGAAGGCCGAGGCGCGGCTCTGCTGCTGGGCGAAGCCGGTGAGGTCGCCGTAGCTGGTCACGCCCAGCACTTCGAAGCCCTCGTCCTCGATGGCACTGGCGAGCGCCCGGATGCCCAGGCCGCTGGAGTTCTCGGCACGGAAGTCTTCGTCGATGATGACGACGGGGAAGCGGAATTTCATGGGGTGTCTCCAGCAGGCTCGGATGCCCTGCATCATGTCAGGCTTGCGCGACGCGCTTGTGACGCTCGCTCGCTTTCTTACCAATAGTAAATGATAGCGGGGTCGTGACGTATAGACACGACCCCGTTACATGAATTCCTTGGGTTTATTGGGGCGGAATGGTATCGGCAAACGCTGCGCGCTGCCCAAGTTTTTCTGCCAGCCGTACCAGGTTCGGGTACAGCTCGCGCCAAGGGTTCTGCGGGAAGCGCAGGTCGATATAGCCCAGGCACACGCCCACCGCGATATCGGCCAGCGTATAGCCCTCGCCGTTGCACCAATTGCGCTCGCCCAGTTCTTCCGACAGCATCTGCAGGCCGCGTTCGACCTTGGCCAGGTGGCGCGTCAGCCAGTCCGCACTCTGCTGGCGCGTGGGGCGCTTGCGCTCAAGGAAGCAGGCGGCGGCCGCGTCGCAGATGCCGTCCGCCAGCGCCTCCCAGCGCTTCACGGCCACGGCCTGGCGGTGTTCCTTGGGAATAAGCTGCGACACGGGCGAGATATGGTCGAGGTATTCCACGATCACGCGCGAATCGAACAGCGTGCTGCCGTCGTCCAGTACCAGCACGGGTACCTTGCCCAGCGGGTTGAAGCTCGGGACCTCCGTATCGGCATCCCAGGGCACGTCGATGACCAGGGCGCACTCGATGCGCTTTTCCTGCAGCACGATGCGTACCTTGCGGGCGTAGGGGCTGGTCAGAGAGGCGATGAGTTTCATATCCGGACGACGAATGGCAGGTTGCAAACAGAGTTTCGGCCGATCCACCC
>JAFAKZ010000025.1 GCA_019234745.1 Burkholderiales bacterium | reverse complement strand
GTTCGCTGCTCGACCGGCCTTACCGCGAAGGCGTGTGCGGCTGTTGCGCGAATGGATTGAAACGCTGCAACTGCCCCAAGTGTGGTGTACCCCTGTTTCGTGCCGAAGGCGCCGCGCCGGAGTGCCATGCCTGTGCCAGCGGCCAGCACCGCAAGGCGGCGGAACTGCGACCCTGGTGGCAGTTCTGGTAATACTGGCTGCTAAGCGGGCTCTGCAAAGGCCACTTTCGAGCGTCAGCGAGGCATCGCTCGTAGCGTGGTTGTTGGCGCTTTAGCGCCTTACAACCACGGCATGCCCTTTACGGGTACGGAGGTACCGCAAGGGTATCCCGTGGCTGTATGTCGCTTCGCTCCGACATCCACGTCACGAGGGGCGGGGGGAGTGGAATCAATCAGCGATAACTCGAGGATTTTCCCATGGCCTGGAGCGCACGGCTCCGCGGGGCGAAAGCTGAAGCTTCCTCAAGCGCCATTCACGAGTTGTTTCGCTAGCGTATTGTGCCGAGCTACCAACGGCACCAGGTCCAGCGTCAGCAAATGGCCATCGCGCACCACGACGCGGCCGTTGATGACCGACAGCGCTGCCTTCACGGGTGCGCACAGCGTGAGCGCTGCCACCGGGTCGTGCCAAGCGCCGGCATGATCGATGCCGCGCAGGTCGAAGGCCACCAAGTCGGCGCACTTTCCCACCTCGATGGCGCCGATATCATCCCGCCCCAACGCCGCTGCACCGCCCACCGTTGCCATCTCCAATGCTTCGCGCGCACGCAGCCCGGCAGGGTCGCCGCCCACGCGTGCCAGCAGCAGCGCCTGTCGCGCTTCCGCCAACAGGTGACCGGCGTCGCTTGACGCCGAACCATCCACCCCCAATCCCACGGGCACGCCCGCTGCCCGCATACGCTTGACCGGCGCAATGCCCGAGCCCAGCCGCATATTGGAAGAAGGACAATGCGCTACGCCCGTGTGCGTGCCCGCGAACAGGCGGATGCCATGGTCGTCCAGGCATACGCAGTGCGCGTGCCATACGCCATGGCCCAGCCATTCCAGCTCCTCGGCATATTGCGCTGGCGTGCGGCCGAAATGCGCCAGGCTGTAGGCGACATCCAGCGCCGTCTCCGCCAGGTGCGTGTGCAGCCCCACGCCATAGCTACGCGCCAGGCGCGCCGACTCGCGCATCAGGTCTTGCGATACGGAGAACGGCGAGCAGGGCGCCAGGGCGATGCGCAGCATGGCTCCTGGTGACGCATCGTGATAGGTCTCGATCAGCCGGCGCGATTCGCGCAGGACGTCGTCTTCGCGCTCGGTAAGCCGGTCTGGCGGCAGGCCACCTTTCGATTCGCCGACGGTCATGGCGCCGCGGCAGGCGTGAAAGCGCATACCTATGCCCGCTGCCGCCTCGATGGCGTCATCGAGCCGGCTGCCGTTGGGGTAGAGGTAGAGGTGGTCGCTGCTCGTCGTGCATCCCGACAGCATCAGCTCGGCCATGGCCGTCTGCGTGGAGACGCGGATCATTTCCGGCGTGATGCCGCACCAGATGGGGTAGAGCGTGCGCAGCCAGTCGAACAGCTCGCAGTCCTGCGCGGCGGGTACGGCACGCGTCAGCGACTGGAACATATGGTGGTGCGTGTTGACGAGGCCCGGGATCAGCACGTGGCCGGCAAGGTCGATGGTCTCGTCCGCATGCTGCTGCAGCTCGCTGCTCGTGCCCACCGCAGCGATACGGTTGCCGCGCACCAGCACGGCGCCATCCGCGATCTCACGGCGGGCACCGTCCATGGTGACGAGGACGCTGGCGTGACGCAGCAGCAGGGTAGCTTCCATGGGCCGTCCATTCCGGTGTGAGCGCTGATCTCCCGTTGAGCATAGATCGTCGCCCATCCCGATGCTTGGGACAGACGGGGCGTGCAAATGTTTCGGCCCCGGCAGCGAAGGCTCGATGCCGGGGCCGTGTCGCAGGTGGGTCAATACGCGATGCTGAAGCGACGGCGCTCGTGCTTCGCGTTCTCCAGCTCATCGATCATCGCCACGGCGTAGTCTTCCACCGAGATGCGGCTATTGCCTTCCGCGTCCGTCATGAACTGGTCTGTACCCAGGCGGAACACATTGGTACGCTCGCCCGGTGCAATCAGCGCGGCAGGGCTTAGCATGGTCCAGTTTAGCGACGCCTCGTCGCGCAGCAGGTTCAAGGCAGTACGGGCACCTTCGGCCGAGGCCTTGTACTGCGGCGGGAAGTTGGGTGTGTCGATCAACTGCACGCCTGGCGCGACTTCCAGGCTACCGGCACCGCCTACGACCAGGAGGCGTGGCGCCTTGGCGAGCTTGGTGGCGGCGATGATGGACTGGATGCCGCGCACGTAGTAGCCCAGCACGTCCGCATCGCGGTGGCCGCTGAAGGCGGTGATCACCGCATCAAAGCCGACCAGCTGATCGGCCAGTGCCGCGGTATTGAACACGTCTACAGCCTTCGCGGTGACGAGCGGGCTGGCGGCGACTTTCTCCGGATGCTGGACGAGCGCCGTGACCTCGTGCTGGCGTGCCACCAGCTCCTGCAGCAGCGCGCTGCCGATAAAACCCGTGGCGCCGATAAGTGCGATCTTCATAGCCTGTACTCCGTTGCGTTGATGGTTGACGGAGTGCATGGTGACAGAAGGAATTATTGCGATAAATCGCTACAATGATAATTTATTGTTTTCAAATCCTAATCAAACTATGCCGCTGCCGGGCCATGTCGATCTCAATCAACTGCTCGTGTTCTGCACGGTGGCGGAAGCCAAGGGCTTCAGCGCCGCGGCTGACAGGCTAGGTATTGCCAAGGCCAAGGTCAGTATCACCGTGCAGCGACTGGAGGCCGAGCTGGGCGCAAGCCTGTTCATCCGCACGACGCGCAAGGTCAGCCTCACGGCCGCGGGTGAGGCGCTCTATGTGGAATGCCGGCCCCTGCTCGTACAACTGCAGGCGGCGGCCGACCGGGCCGGCAGCGCGAGTACCGAGATCTCTGGCACCTTGCGCCTGACGACCTCGGTCGATCATGCCATCCAATGGTTGTCGCCCGCGCTGGCACGCTTCGCTCGCCTGCATCCGCAACTGCAGATCGACCTGCGCAGTACCGACCGCGTGGTGGATATGGTGGCCGAGGGCATCGATCTCGCCATCCGCCTGGGTTGGCTACCAGATTCGTCGCTACGTGCCATCAAGCTGGGTGAGTTTGGCCAGTTCGTGGTGGCATCGCCCCAGTACCTGCGCGAGCGCGGCACCCCGGTGAGACCCCAAGACCTGGTCGAGCACGACTGGGTGACCCTGACGCTACTGAATGCGCCCCTGACCTGGCAATTCAGGGGCCGCCACGGCAGCGTGGAGACGGTACAGATGCGTACACGCATGCGCGTCGACTCGCCCGGCACCATGCGCGCTCTGCTATGCGCGGGCGCAGGTATCTCTGCGATCGATGGCTATAGTGTGCGGGACGACCTGGCTGCAGGGCGCCTGGTACGCGTGCTGGCCGACTGGGAACTGCCGCACGGCGGCGTCTATGCCGTCTTCCCTCCGGGCCAGCATGTGCCGGCGCGCACGCGGGCATTTGTCGATTTCTATCGCGAGGTGTTGGAGCGCGGTGGCCAAGCAAGCTGATTCAATTGCCTATGGAGTAGTCGATGTCACTTTCGATGAGCCGCTTGATCCTTTATGTACACGACGTAGAGCGGCTGAAATCGTTCTATCAAGCGCATTTTGATCTGACCGTTGTGGAAGAGATCGCGCAGGAATGGGTAGTCTTGCAGGCCGGTACCGTGCAGCTTGCCCTGCATCGCATCGGCAAGCCTTACCGGGGTCTGAAGCCGCAAGGCGGATCGAACACAAAGATTGTGTTTGACGTGCCTGCAGGGCTGGAAGCGCTGCGTGACAAGTTGATCGCGGCCGGCGTAGCGATGCGCCCGCTCAAGCGCTTCGACGGCTTTGCCCAGCTCATGTGCGACGGCGAAGACCCAGAGGGGAATGTCTTCCAGCTCTCTCAGCCGGACGCTTAGGGAAGCTCAGCAAATGTCCACTTTCGAGCGTCAGCGAGGCACCGCTCGTAGCGTGGTTGTTGGCGCTTTAGCGCCTTACAACCACGGCATGCCCTTTGCGGGTACGGCGGCGAAGGCGGGGGGAATCGATCTAGAAGGAATCGCCGGTGTTCCACAGTCCGTAGGCACCCGGGTTTCCCGGGCGAAGCACTGACGTCTCGGCTTGCTACTTCGTCAATTCGTAACCACCTGACGTCGTTCGATGGTCAGGCGATAGCTCTGGTAGGCGATGGGGTCATGCTCGGAGTCGGGCACGCCGTCAGTCGACCCGAAGGCGGCAAACAAGATGCCGCCTGCCACGCGTTCCATGGCTTTTTCAGCGTCACGCGTACACAGAGAGAACTCGCGTGCAATGTTGGCTGTCTTCACGGCGTGGGGCAGGTCGGCGCGGTTCTGGGCGATGATGAAGTCGACCAATTGCGACACGCTGCGATTGCCTAGCAGCTGAATGGCATATCCCTGCGTCCATTCTTCAGTAAGCGTCATGTGCTTGCACCTTCAATGGGGTCGTTCGAGCGCTTGTCCGCGCGACTCATGCTGCCAGCATGATGTTTCTGGCCGGCAATATACGCCTACTTCTCTTTGATATGCCAATTGCATTGCCTGGATCGTCAGCGTAGATCGTTGTTTTGTCTTGAAATTGCAACAATCTACACAGCAACAAGGCGCGTCAAGTCTCGCTGCAAGCGCGCGATGACGCTAGTCCAGTCACCGAAGTCCTCTTGCCGATATAGCCGCATGCTTGGGTACCACGGCGTGTCATCGCGGTCGACCAACCAGCGGTAATCGGCGCTCTTGGGCAGCATGAGCCAGACTTGCTTGCCCAGGGCACCGGCCAGGTGGGCGATCGAGGTGTCCACGCTGATGACGAGGTCCATATGCATCAGCAAGGCGGCAGTGTCGGTGAAATCGTTCAGGTGATCATGCCAACGATTCAAGGCGGGAAGGGTGCTGAGCGTAGCCTCGTCGCCAGCGCGATATTCCTTCTGCAGGCTATGGCACTCGACGCCGAGCGAGAGAAGTGGCGCCAGCAATTCCAGCGGCACGCTGCGGTTATGGTCGTTGGGCAAGTGCGGATTGCCGGACCAGGCCAGGCCGACACGCGATACCCGTTTAGGGCCGAGCAGCGTGGACCATTGTGCGACGCGGGCGGGGTCGGCGCTCAGGTATGAAGCGCTTGCCGGAATCGTTTCAAGCGTCGTACCAAAACCCAGCGGCAAACTCATGAGCGCGCAGTGGTAGTCGATATGGGGAGTGGGCGCGCCTTGGGCGATGACGGTGATGGACGGACCGAGGCTCGCCAACAGTTCGGTCAGCATGGTCGGTACTTCGAGTATGACCTTCGCGCCGCGTGCGCTCAGCAGCGGGGCGTAGCGGCAGAACTGAATGGTGTCGCCCAGGCCCTGTTCGGCGTAGAGCAAGATCGTACGGCCAGTGATGTCCGTCTGGCCGCGCCAGGCAGGCGCATCGAAATGGCGTAGTTGGTGCTGCATTTCCTCACGCTGCCAGCGCGACTCGAACAGGGGCCAGCCTTCGGCGAGCCGGCCCGTTTGCAACAGGAGCAAGGCCTTGTTCCAGCGCGCGTGCGGGTCGTGTGGGGCCAGGGCCAAGGCCTGGTCGTAGCTGATCTCCGCCTCATCGCGTCGCCCCCGGTGCTGTAGCGCCAGGCCCCGCTGGTAATGCGCAGACGCGTCGCTCGCTCGCAATGCAATGGCGCGATCCAATGCCGCGATGGCATGCTCGTGCCTGTTGAGCGTCTGCAGCACGATGCCATGTTCCAGGTGAATTTCGAAGGCATCCGCGTTCAGCGCCAGTGCGGCTTCGATGGCGACCAGCGCCTCCTCGCGCCGCTTGAGCTCGCGCAGCACGATGCCTCGATAGTAGTAGGCGCGCGGGTGCTGCGGCGCCACGGCGATGGCGCGATCAAGCATGGCAAGCGCCCGGTCGCGGTGCTTGAGCTGGCGCAGCGCGAGGGCGCTGTTGTGCAGGGCATCGAGTGTATCCGGGCGTAGTTGCAATACGCGGTCGAAACCCTGCAACGCCAGCTCGGTGTGGCCTAGAGCCAGCAGCCCGACTGCGCGATTGTAAT
>JAFAKZ010000023.1 GCA_019234745.1 Burkholderiales bacterium | reverse complement strand
CGCGCGCCGTCGGTGAAGGAGGAAGCGTCGTCACGCTGGAAGCCGACCCCGCCCGCGCTGAGGTGGCGGCCGCCAATATCGCGAACGCGGGACTATCGAGCCGCGTGGAGATTCGCGTGGGCAAGGCGGCTGAGACGCTGCCCCTGCTGATCGCGGACGGTGCTGCGCCCTTCGACCTGATCTTTATCGATGCCGACAAGCCCAACAATCCGCGCTACCTGGAATGGTCGCTGCAACTGGCCCGCCTCGGCACGCTCATCATCGGCGACAACGTCGTGCGCAACGGTGCCGTGGCCGACCCGGCGAGCGACGATGCCAACGTGATCGGCGTGCGCAGCTTTATCGATATGATGGCCAAGCACCCGCGCCTTTCCGCCACGGCCATCCAGACGGTAGGCAGCAAGGGCTATGACGGCTTCTCCATGGCACTAGTCACTTCTTGACGGTAGTCATTGACAGGAGAGACAGGTCCTTTCCCGTCAATGGCTTGCATCACATCAGGTACAAAACCGGTATAATCTTGCGCTGCGCAATTAGAATCGCGCCGAATACCAATAGCAGCCCGCCATGTACCAGATCATTGTTTTTGCCATTCCCGTCTTCGCCCTGCTTATCGCCGGCGAATTCGTCTACGGTTGCTACAAGCAGCGCAATACCTACCGCCTGAACGATGCGCTCAGCAGCCTCAATCAGGGCCTTTTGAGCCAAATGGTGGCTGTGTGCACGCAGTTCTTCCAGATCGGCCTCTACGCCGGCCTGTACGAGCTGGTTGCGCTCTACCCGCGCGCGGCCTTCTGGGACAGCTGGTACGGCTGGCTGATCGCCATCGTGCTGTTCGACTTCTGCGACTACTGGCTACACCGCATGGGGCACGAGTCGGCCATTTTCTGGGCCGCGCACGTGGTGCACCACCAGAGTCAGGAATTCAACTTCTCCACGGCCTTGCGCCAGGAAAGTACGGTGGCATTGTTGGGTTGGGTGTTCTACGCCCCCATGGCCATTGTCGGCGTACCGCCTGAGGAGTTCGCCATTGCGGGCCTCGTCGTGCTGCTCTACCAGTTCTGGATTCATACCGAGCACGTGGGCAAGCTGGGCTGGTTCGACCGCGTGTTCTCTTCTCCCTCGAACCACCGCGTGCATCACGCCGTGAACGACCAGTATATCGACCGCAACTACGGCGGCATGCTGGTGATCTGGGACCGCATGTTCGGCACCTTCGCCGAAGAGAAGGAACCCTGCGTCTACGGCACGCGGGTGCAACTCGACAGCTGGAACCCAGGCTGGGCCGTGGCGCATACCTATGCCAGCCTGTTCCACGACGTGTGGCACGCGCGTAGCTGGCTGGACAAGTTCCGCATCCTGTTCAAGCCGCCGGGCTGGCGCCCGGCCGAGCTGGAAGCGCGCTTTCCGCGCGAGTCATTCACACTCGACAAAGTCACGCACTACGACCCACCGCATAGCAAGTCTGCCGGCTGGTTGGCTGCAGGCCTGTTCACCGTCATCCTGGCCGCCTGGGCCGTGTTCCTATGGGTAGCGGACGACCTGGGCTGGCCGCGCGCGGCGCTCTCGACGTTGGCGCTGGGCGGCGCGCTATGGGCCGTCGGCGCCCTGTTGGAAGGCCGTCTAGGCAAGGCCAGCTCTGTTGTGCTGGCTAGCGCCGCTACCGCCATCGGCGTATGGGCCCCAATGCAACTCGCCTTGGCGTAGGGAGCCTCTGATTAAGAACCCGGGTCGCGCTGGGCCGAGTCTTGGGGCAAGACGATGTCGCAACGAGCGCCGCATAACGGGTTATGTCAGTGAGTTGTGACGAAGTATTGCCCCAAGAATCGACCCAGCCCGGAGGGTTTGCCCGGATTTTGGCCTGCTGCAGCGTTGAAAGTCGCTTATGTAACCCGTTACACTGCACTCCTTTCGCCTTGCGTCAGGCCAAAATCCGGGCAAACGCGATCCCGGGTACTTAATCAGAGGCTCCCTAGCCCCGCGCCGTTAGACTGCGCGCATTCGCCGTCCCCGACCGATTTGCCATGAGCGCACCCTCCCCCGCCGATTTCGTCCCCAGCGAGGACAACCTGGACCCCGCCGACTGGGAAGCGTTCCGTGCCATCGGCCACCGCATGTTCGACGATATGGTCGACTTCATGGCCGGCATCCGCGAGCGCCCCGTGTGGCAGCCCATGCCGGTCGACAAACGAGCGGAGCTGAAAGCGCCCTCGCTACCGCATGAAGCGGGCAGCCTCAACGACACCTACGACGCCTTCCAGCGCCTCGTCGCCCCCCATATTGCCGGCAATATCCACCCGCGCTTCCTGGGTTGGGTACAGGGCGGCGGCAATCCGGTAGGCGTATTGGCCGAGATGCTGGCCGCCACGCTCAACGGCAATCTGGGTGGGCGCGATCACGCACCGATTGAGGTCGAGCGGCAGGTCATCAAGTGGTCGGCCGAGATGGTCGGCTTCCCGGAGACGACGACGGGTGTGCTGGTCACCGGGACCTCGGTCGCCAACCTGATCGCTCTGCTGGTCGCCCGCACGCAGGCGCTAGGCATCGACGTACGCAAGGACGGCCTGGCGGGTCATAAGCTCGTCGCCTACACCTCGCCCGCCACGCACAACTGTGTGCTGCGCGCCATGGATATGGCCGGCCTTGGCACCCAGGCGCTGCGCCTGATCCCCTATGACGCGCGCCACCAGATCCGGCTGGACCTGCTGACGGAAGCCATCGCCACCGACCGCGCGGCCGGCCTGCAGCCCTTTATGGTGATCGGCACGGCCGGCGCGGTCGACACGGGCGCCGTGGACGACCTCGCCGCACTTGCACGCCTTTGCAAGCAGGAGGGACTCTGGTTCCACGTTGATGCCGCCTTCGGCGCACTGGCCATGCTCTCGCCCGCTCAGCGCCCGCTGCTGGATGGCATCAGTGAAGCCGACTCCATCGCCTTCGATTTCCACAAATGGGCGCAGGTGCCGTACGACGCTGGCTGCGTACTGGTGCGCGACGGCGAGAAACACGCCGCCGCCTTCTCCACCCATGTGAACTACCTCAAGCGTGAGACGCGTGGTCTGGCGGCAGGCCACCCCTGGCCGACCGACTTCGGGCCGGACCTGTCGCGCGGCTTCCGTGCGCTCAAGGTGTGGATGACCTTGCAGGTCTACGGTGCGGACAAGTTGGGCCAGGTCGTTGCCAACTGCTGCGATCTGGCGCAGCAGCTTGCAGCTCGCGTGGCAGCGGAGCCCGAGCTGGAGCTGTTGGCGCCAGTAGCGCTCAATGTCGCCTGCTTCCGCTTCAAGGCATCCAACAAGCCGCTCGATGCGCTCAATACCGATATCGTGATTGCCTTGCAGGAGTCGGGTATCGCCGTGCCGTCCACGACGAATGTGAACGGGCAGCTCGCCATTCGTGCCGCCTTCGTCAACCACCGCACGCGTGCGGAGGACATCGACATCCTGATCGACGCGATCCTCGAAACCGGTCGCCGCCTCGGTTAGCTGTAGGTTGGGTAGCGCACAGCGAAACCCAACAGACCCGAGTTGAACATTCGTCAAACCCGTTGTGTTTTGCTGCGCGCTACCCAAGCTACGCCATCGCCCCTGCGCGGACGCGCGTAAACGCGTCATCTCCTTTGCGGTTGACGCTCGCTCCCTGTGAGCTTTCACGAGCACAACCTGTCCACCACGCCCCATCGGCCAGCGTTAAATGGTCACGACCACACGATGTGGTAGTCAACCAAAACACAGGAGCCCGACCATGAAGACCATCGCTGCAATCGCCGCTGTTCTGTCGCTCACGCTGGCTGCCAACGCCTTCGCCGACGAAACCAAGTGGGACAAGGAACACCCACGCCGCGACCAGGTGAACGATCGCCTGAAGAACCAGGACAAACGCATCAAGGAAGAACGCAAGGAAGGCGAAATCACGAAGGGCCAGGCTGCCAAGCTGCACAAGGAAGACCACCAGATTCGCCAGGAAGAGCGTGACATGGCTAGTCAGAACGGCGGCCATATCACCAAGCAGGAACAGAAGACGCTGAACCAGCAAGAGAACAAGGTCAGCAAGCAGATCGGCCAGTAATCGGCACCTGCGTCGGATCACCTAGATCCACAAACCAGCAATCGGCCCCGGGGTGCAATGGCATCATGCCTTGCACCCCTTTTTCTACTTCTCCTTACATCCACAGACCTGACATTGAGCTATACCGTTTATGTCGCAAAGCAACTATATATTGACGACATATCGGGGCGTGTCGAGCACGCGGCTGCGCGATCGGAGAATCGCATGATCAGAACAATCTGGCGGATTGCACTGCTATGCCTACCCCTATGGGTGGCCGCGCGCGACATCAAGGTCGCCGTTGGTCTGTCGCTGCCACCCTATGTGCTGGAGACCAGCAACGCGGGCATGGAGCTGGACGTCGTCTCGACGGCGCTTGCCGATACCGGCAACCATCTCAATCCCGTCTATTTGCCGTTCGCCCGCGTGCCGCTGGCCATCGAGCGCGGCGAGGTCGATGCGGCCATCACGGTGAACGAGGCGTCCGGCATCAAGGCAGCCTTCTCGGACAGCCATATCGTGTACCAGAATTTCGCCATCAGCCTGCACAAGAACGCCTTCCACATCCATTCCGTCAACGACCTGGCCGGCCGTTCCATTGCCGCGTTCCAGAACGCCAAGCGCTACTTGGGCGGCGCGTTCAGTGCCATGGCCGACGCGAATCCGGCCTATGAGGAATACGCCCAACAGGTGAAGCAGAACATGCTGCTCTACTCGGGGCATGTGGACGTGGTGGTAGCCGACCGCAATATCTTCCGCTACTTCAATGCCGAGGCGGGCAAGCGGGGGATAGACGTAAATCAGGCGATCGACTACCACGAGATCTTCCCGCCTACCTACTACAAGGTCGCTTTTCGCGACCCGACGCTGCGCGATGCCTTCAACGCGGCATTGAAGAAGATGCGGGCGGATGGGCGCTATGAGGCGATCATGAAGAAGTATCAGTAGGATGTAGGGCGAGCACCTACACTGGAGCATGAACGTACGGCAGCCACGCCGTCGTAACAAGGGTCCAATGTGAAACGACTCGCCTCTGCACTCATCCTGTTGTCCCTCGCAGCCCATGCCAAGGACGTAGCGCTGAGCTTTACCATCCCGTCTGGCGCCACCTCGGAAGCGTCGCGTTTCTACTTTGGCCTCGTGCATGAGTTCAACGAGGCCAATCCGGGCGTGCACGTCGAATTTCACCCAATGTCCGACTGGGACGAGGTCGTCAACCAGGTCGGCGGGCAAGTCAAGGCAGGGCGTAGCGCGGGCGTTTTCGTGGCCGAGGTATCGGAGACGCTCGAGCTGGAACAAATGGGTGCGCTCACGCCGTTCGATGACCTGTTCGCGCAGGAGGCAGGCGGCGTCAAAGCGTTCGCCGCCGACCTGCTGCCGCAATTTGTCGGCAACAGCTATTGCAGCACGGGCGCGCTGTGCGGCCCACCCTTCGTACGTAGCACGCCCGTCGCGCTATACAACCTCGATCATCTGCAGGCGATAGGGGTCGACGCCAATCATCTGCCCACAACCTGGGCCGACCTGGAGACGCTACTGGAGCGCCTGAAGGCGCACGGGTCGACCACGCCATTCGTACTGGGCGGCGATTGGTACGACTACCTGTTCGAGGCCATGGTGCGCGAGGCCGGCGGCTCTCTCTACGATGCGGACCATCGCCACATTACCCTCGATACGCCAGAAGCAGTCCGTGCTCTGCAGTTCTGGCACACGCTCAAGCAGCACAAGCTGCTGGAGCGTGCCACGAGCTGGAAGGCCACGCTCAACGGCTTCGTCGACGGCCATTTCCCCGTAGTATTCTATTCATCGGGCGGCATGGAAACGGCACGTACGCACGCAGGGCTACACTGGATGGCCGACATGCTGCCGCGCGACAAAGCCTATGGCGTGGCCGTCGGTGGCGGCAACCTCTACTTGTCGGCACATATGACGGGCGAAGAACGCGGCGCGGCACTGAAGTTCGTCCGCTTCCTCTACCAACCGGCCACTCAGGCGCGCATTAGCCTGGCGACCGGCTTCTTCCCCGTGGTCGACGCTGCGTTTAGCGAGCAGGCCTTCAACGGCCGTTACACGCATGACGAACCCTTCGTGCGCGTGCGCCGGCAGCTGCCCTATGCCCACCCGAAGCTGATGACGCTGGAGAATCTGCGCGTGCGCAATATTTTGAAGCACGCTATCGACAATTGCCTGGACGACGATATGCCGCCGCAAAAGGCCCTGCAACAGGCGCAGCGCGAGGTGGAACAGCTCAAGGCAGGCGGGCGTTTCTAAGGAAGCTCTGTAAGAAGTGGTAATCTGAAACTTCAGCTTTCGCCCGGCGGAGCCGTGCGCTTTAGGCCATTAGAAAATCAACGAGTTATCGCTAATTTATTCCACTCCCCCCGCCCTCGCCGCCGTACCCGTAAAGGGCATGCCGTGGTTGTAAGGCGCTAAAGCGCCAACAACCACGCTACGAGCGGTGCCTCGCTAACGCTCGAAAGTGGCCTTTGCAGAGCCCGCTTAGCAGCCAGTATTACCAGAACTGCCACCAGGGTCGCAGTTCCACCGCCTTGCGGCGCTGGCCGCTGGCACAGGCATGGCACTCCGGCGCGGCGCCTTCGGCACGAAACAGGGGTACACCACACTTGGGGCAGTTGCAGCGTTTCAATCCATTCGCGCAACAGCCGCACACGCCTTCGCGGTAAGGCCGGTCGAGCAGCGAAC
>JAFAKZ010000513.1 GCA_019234745.1 Burkholderiales bacterium | reverse complement strand
TGGCGAGCCGACTGCCACCCAGGCGCCCACGGCGATCACGGGCAGGGTGAGCATCAACAGGCCCGTGATGGATTCCAGCTCGGGGATGATGAAGACCGTCGCCCACAGCGTGACGATGGCGCCCAGGGCGCAGCCCACGATGCGCAGCAGGCCCTTGTGCGTGGTGGCGCCCAGGCTGGGTAGTGCCATGATGATGCAGGTCAGCATGGCCGTGTGGATGCCGGGCCACTGCACGGCCGTGTAGAACACATAGCAGAGCATCGTGGCGCACAGGGTCTTCAGTGCGAACTGGGCGTAGACGGGGTTGCTGAAGGCGTCCGACACGACGCTGGGCTCGGCCACACTGGGGCCGGCAGGCTTGGGCTGCGTTTCCGCTTCCGTCAGTGCGTTCAGCGCATGGGCCATCTCGTGCAACAGCGCGTCGAATTCGCCATGCACAGGGTGCTGCGCGGCCAGCTCCGAGCCGAAGGCGAACGGCGTCATCGCGTCGACGGCCGTCTCCATGCCTTGCACGGCCTTGGTCAGGCATTGCAACAGCTGGCGCTGTTCGGGCGTGGTATCCAGTGCAGGCAGGTGGGAGAGCTGCGCGGCGGCCGCGTGCAGGCGGTCGATGGTGGTGACGCGCAGCATAAAGCGGGGCTTGTCGGCCGCGTAGCGATTGTCGCTCATGGTAGCGAACACCAGGTGGCGATGCAGGGCGATGAAGCCCCGCTCCGGCACGTTCAGGCGCATGGGCGCAATGGTCGTGCCTTCAAGGCGCATGCGCAGCTGCGCGCCCACCACGTCGAGCTGGCGTAGTGCCTCGCGCACCAGCAAGCGGTGCGGGTGGGCGGGGCGCATCACCATATTGACGATGATGGTCACGACCACGGGATAGGTGATGGCCACCCACACCCATAGGATCGAGCGCGTCAGCGCTTCCGGCTGGTCGATGATGTCGACTAGGCTCTGCATGAAGACGACGAACAGGGCGACCAGGTAGCCGATGGTGCCCAGCTTGCTGATGCGCATGAAATACATGCCGACGAAGCACACCACGCTGGCGCAGGCAATGCGCCCAAGCGGGTAGCCCATGGTGAAGACCATGATCAAGAGGCTGAGCGTGACGGCTATTGTCGTGCCGATGATGAGGCCGATGCCGGACTTGCGCGTGAGGAAGGTATTTTCCTGCCCCGTGAAGAACACCATGATGAGCGACAGGGCCAGGAAGGGCACCTGCAGCGTCATGGAGGTGAGGATGACGATGGCGCAGGTGAGCACGGCGCGGCCCATCGCCTCCGTGCGGCCGGGGAAGGGCGCCAGCTCGCAACGGACGAAGTCCGTAAGGCGGTCGAACCAGCTGCCGTTGCGATTGAGGGTCAGCTCGGTCATGGTCCTAGGCCGGGTTCTTGCCCGTCATGATGGCAACGGCGGAAGCGCCGATGCGGAACACCTCGCCATCGGGGTGCTTGACCAAGATGCGCACGGGGAAGCGCTGTGCCACACGTACCCAGTTGAGCGAGCGGGATATACGCGGCAGGCCGGCCGCTTCACTGCCGCCATCGTCCGGGAACACGCCGTAGCCGACCGACTCCACCACGCCTTGGAAGCGCTTGCCCGGGTCGCTCATCATGTAGACCTCGGCTGCGCGGCCAGGGCGCAGCTGGGCCAGTTCCGTTTCGCGGAAGTTGGCGACCACGTACCAGCGATCCGTATTGGCGAGCGTAAAGATGGGGTGGCCGGCGGCGGCAAACTGGCCGGCTGTTGTCTTGAGGTTGATCACGCGACCGTCGAAGGGTGCACGCACGGTCGTGAATTCCAGGTTCAGCTTGGCCAATGCGATCTCGGCCTTGACCACTTCGCGCCGCGCGACCAATGCATCCACACCGCTCACACCGGCCGTGGCGCGCTGCGCGTCCAGCTCCGACGTGCTCAGCGCCGCATCGGCACTGCGCTTGGCCGTCTTCGCCTGGTCGATCTGCTCGGCCGATACATAGCCCTGGCCCAGGAGCGGCTCCATGCGCTTGAGCGTGTCATCAGCCTGCTGTGCCGTGGCCCGCGCCCGCTCCACGCTGGCCGTGGCGGCTGCGGCGCCCAGCTTCTGGGCGTTGACGCTGCGCTGCGTCAGGACGATCTCGTTGTCGAGCGAGGCAAGCGTCGCCTGCGCCTTGGCCAGCGTCTGCTGGAAGGGG
>JAFAKZ010000463.1 GCA_019234745.1 Burkholderiales bacterium | reverse complement strand
GCTTGCTCCAGCCTCGTCAACCATGCGATCGCCTGCCCGCGGCTGTCGCCGCACATTTCCAGCGTAGGGCGCAGCGAGCTGCAGACGGCCGGGCGTTCCGGCTTGCCGAACAGCTTGCAGCGGTCTTCCTCGTCCAGCTGTACGCAGCGCACGCCGGCCGGCTTTCCGTTTGGCATGCCTGGGATGGGTGTGCTGATGGAGGGGGCGATGCAGCAGGCCGCGCAGTGCGGCCGGCAGTCTATCGGTGTGCTCGCGGGCATATCAGCCGCCCAGGCCTTCGGCGGCGAGCGCTGCCGCCACGCCGGGCCGCGCCTGTACGCGCCCCATATACCGTTGCAGGCCCGGCCAGCGATCGAGCGGCATCTTGAGGAAGTTGGCCCAGTTGAGGATGGTGAACAGATAGCCGTCCGCCACGGTGAACTGCTGGCCCATCAGGTAGTCGTGCTCGGCCAGTTGCGCGTCCAGCCAGCCGAACCAGCGTTCCAGGCGCTCCACTGCCGCTGTGCGTGTGGCTTCCGGCAGCTTGGGGTTCCACAGCGGTGAAAAGCCCCGATGTATCTCGGTCGAAACGAAGTTCAACCATTCCTGCAGGCGCACACGGTCGAAGCTACCGGGGGCGGGCGCCAACTGGCGGCTGGGTGACTGGTCGGCCACGAACTGTACAATGGCCGCGCCTTCCGTCAGCAGCTGGCCGTCGGCCAACGCCAGCGCCGGTACGTAGCCCTTCGGGTTGATGGCGAGGAAATCGTGGCCAGTGGCCGTGCGGTGCGTTTTCAGGTCCACCTGTTCCAGCTCGAAGGTGAGGCCCGCTTCGCACAGCGCGATATGGGCGGACAGGGAGCAGGCGCCGGGGGCGTAGTAGAGCTTCATGACATCTCCTCGCTGGGACGGTAATACTCGACACGGTTGCGACCACCCCGCTTCGCCGCATAGAGCGCACGGTCAGCCTGGCGCAGCAGCAGGTCGAAATCGGGCGTTTCGCTGTCCGACAGAATGCATCCTACGCTGATCGTCACGCGCAGCGACTTGCCGTCCGGCAGCGGTACGGCATTGGCGGCCACGACGTCGCGCATGCGCTCGGCAATACGCATCAGGTCGTCTTCCGCACGCTCTTCCGGCACGACGATGGCGAACTCCTCGCCACCCAGGCGCCCGAACAGGTCCGTTTCGCGCGTTTCCTGCTGCAGGCGCGCCGTGATCACGCGCAGCACCAGGTCGCCCGCGTCATGGCCATGGTTGTCGTTGATGGCCTTGAAATGGTCAAGGTCGATCAGCAACACGCCGAGGCGATGGCCATAGCGACTGGCGCGCAGCCATTCCATCTGTGCGCGCTCGATAAAGTAGCCGCGATTGGCGATGCCCGTCAGCGGGTCGGTGGTGGCCTTGTGCAGCAGTACGGCCTGCGCTTCCTTGCGCTCGCTGATGTCGGTGAGGCTGACGAAGAAGGCTTCGATGCCGTGGAATTCGATTGGCGTCGCCGACAGCGCCACCCAGGGCGTGCCGCCATTGGGCAGGCTGAGCTGCACTTCCAGTTCCTCGATCGTATTGTGCGCACCCATCAGGCGGGCCATCTCTTCCTCGCGCGTCGGGTCCAGCAACAGCGTGGTCAGGCTGCGTCCAGGCAGGCCATCGCCCTCACGCGCGCACAGTTCGTTGGCAGCCGTGTTGGCGACCAGGATCTGCAGGTCGCTGGCCCGTATCATCAGGATGGGCCAGCCTATCATCTGCAGCATGCGCTCGACATGCTGCGATTGTTCCTGCAGGCGCTGCTCGCCCAGGCGGATGGCCAGGTTCAGCTGCGCCTCGCGCCAGCCGCGCCAGGCCATCGCCAGCATAAAGAGCGATAGCAGGCCGCCGCTGACGATATAGGCGATGGCCTTGAGCCGCCAGTTGGCCAGGTAGTTCGATTCCGACACACCGACGATAGTGATGAAGGGAAAGTCGTCCAGGCGGTAGAAGTTATAGCCGCGCCGCACGCCGTCCACCGGTGACACAAAGGCGGCATAGCCACTGCTGCGGCCGTTCACCCAGCCCGCGAGGAATTCCGGGTCGGGCGCGGGCTGGCCAATCAGCTCCGGTACCTCGGGGTAGCGGCCGACGATACGCAGCTTGCTATCGACCAGGGTGAACACGCTGGACTGCGAGTCGTTGCCAGCCGTCTCCATGCGTCGCGCCAGCTGGTTGAAGTACTCGAGGCTGACGGTCGCGGCGATGGCGCCCGCCGGCTTGCCATTCGCCCCCGGGATGCGCCGCGTGATGACGAAGCCAAGGTCGCGCGTGGTGCGGCCAGGTAGCGGCGGTGATATGACAACGGCCTGGCCCGGGTTGTCGATCAGCTGCTTGAAGTAGCTGCGCTGGTCAGCCCGCGTGGGGCCGACGGTCTCGCCCGTGATGGCCAGCGCGCCGTCGCCGGAAATCAGCGCCAGTGAGTCGACCTGCGGCAGCGTGGCCTGCTTGTCCGCCAGTAGATTCACCAGCTTGTGCTTTTCTGCCATATCCAGCTGCGCGAGGTGATTGAGCGTGTCGGGAGCGATCTTGTCGGCCAGGTCGCGCAGCACCAGGTCTGTTTCGCCAAAGGCGCCATCGAGTTGCGCCTTCAGAAGCAGCGACAAGTTCTGCGCCGACAGGCGTACGGCATTGGCCGCATCGACATAGGTCGTGTGCAATTCCCAGGCAATCAGCCCGCCCAAAATGAGGCTGACCAGGATGATGAGCACGACGGAACGAAGCCGCGCTCGGAGAAAGCGGGCCCCTTGCTTGTAGATCGATGCAGACAGCATCGCAACGGCGGAGCGTGGTGGCATGCAGTACTAAGCCGACGTCATGGACGCTTGCAATATAGGCTGAGACAGCCGGTTCGGCTTGGTGATGAGATAACGATTATATGATGTTAGGACCGACCACCGGAAATCAAGCCCCCGTCCATTGTCGCCGGCGTGGCGCGCTCAAGCCTTCAGCCACTGCGCCGCTTTGGGAGCGAAATAGGTCAGCACGCCATCGGCGCCCGCCCGCTTCATGGCGGTGAGTGCTTCCATAGCGACAGCGCGCTCGTCCAACCAGCCGTTTTGCGCAGCAGCCATGATCATCGCGTATTCGCCCGACACCTGATAGACATAGGTCGGCACCTGGAATTCATCCTTCACGCGCCGCACGATGTCGAGGTAGGGCAGGCCCGGCTTCACCATCACCATGTCGGCACCTTCGGCCAAGTCCAGTGCCACCTCATGCAGGGCCTCGTTGGAATTGGCCGGGTCCATCTGATAGTTGTACTTGTTGCTCTTGCCCAGGTTGCCCGCCGAACCCACGGCGTCACGGAACGGGCCGTAGTAGGCCGAGGCATACTTGGCCGAATAGGCCATGATGCGCGTGTGGATATGACCCTGGTCGTCCAACGCTTGGCGAATGGCACCCACGCGCCCGTCCATCATATCGCTGGGCGCCACCACGTCGGCACCGGCGCGGGCATGGCAGAGCGCCTGCTTCACCAGCACCTCCACCGTCTCGTCGTTCATCACATAGCCGGTTTCGTCGATCAGACCGTCCTGGCCGTGACTGGTATAGGGGTCGAGCGCCACGTCGGTGATGATACCCAGTTCCGGGAAGTGGGCCTTGAGCGTACGCACCACGTAGGGCACCAGGCCTTCTGGGTCGTAGGCCGCTTCTGCCGTGGGCGTCTTGTTGCCCTTGATCACCGGGAACAGGGCGAGCGCGGGGATGCCCAACTTCAGCGCCGCTTCCGCCTGCGGCAGCAGCGATTCCAGGCTCATGCGCACCACGCCGGGCATGGATGCCACGGGCTCCTCGCGCTTGCCCTCGCCTTCCAGCACGAACACGGGCCAGATTAGGTCGTTGGTGCTCAGCACATGCTCACGCATCAGGCGCCGGCTGAACTCGTCACGGCGCATACGACGGGGGCGGAAGCCGGAAAAGGCGCGATTGCTGTGCATGGGGCAACTCCTGGGTTATCGATCAGCGCGGCGGGTAATACCGCATGTCGATGTGAACAATGTCGTCTTCCAAATACGTGTCGCCGAACGGCTCGAAGCCGAGCGAACGATAGAACTCGGTCAAGCGCGCCTGGGCGCCTATCGTGTTGGCGATGCCCGGATAACGGCGGCAATGCTCGGCCAAGCCTTCCGATACCAGCGGGCGACCCAATCCCATGCCGCGAGCCGAGCTGCGCGTGACGATGCGGCCCAGCGACGGTTCGGCGTACTTGCGCCCGGGCGGCACCAGGCGTAGGTAGGCCACCAGTTCACCCATCTCGTTGCGGCCTAGCAGGTGGGCACTGTGCGGGTCGTGCTCGTCCAGGTCCGGATAGGGGCAGGTCTGCTCCACGATGAATACGCTCTGGCGCAATACGCCCACGTCGTGCCATTCCGGTGCCGTCAGCTCGTCGAGCGCAGCCCAGCGCCAGGCGATGGACGTCATTCAGCGCGCCCCGGCCAGGCGGGCGCGGTGACGAGCGATGGCGGCGCGCACCTGCACGGGGGCCGTACCGCCGATATGCGAGCGGCTGGCGAGCGAGCCTTCCGGCGTCAGCACGTCGAACACGTCGCCGCCGATCAGGGGCGAGAAGGTGCCCAGCTCCACCAGGCTCAGGTCGGCCAGGTCCTTGCGCTGGTCGGCCGCGTAGCGCACGGCCTGCGCCACCGCTTCGTGCGCGTCGCGAAAGGGCAGGCCCTTCTTCACCAGGTAGTCGGCCAGGTCGGTGGCCGTGGCATAGCCCTGCTTCACGGCGCGGCGCATGGCCTCGGGTTTGACCACGATGCCACGCATCATGTCGGCGACCACGCGCAGCGTGGCCGTCAGTGTATCCACCGTGTCGAACAGGGGTTCCTTGTCTTCCTGGTTGTCCTTGTTGTAGGCCAACGGCTGGCCCTTCATCAGGGTCAGCAGCGTCACCAGGTGGCCGTTCACGCGGCCCGTCTTGCCGCGTACCAGCTCCGGCACGTCCGGATTCTTCTTCTGCGGCATGATACTGGAGCCCGTGCAGTAGCGGTCGGCGATATCGATAAAGCCGAAGCGCGGGTTCATCCACAGGATCAGCTCTTCCGACAGGCGCGACAGGTGCGTCATGACCAAGGCGCCAGCGGCCGTGAATTCGATAGCGAAGTCGCGGTCAGATACGGCGTCCAGCGAGTTCTCGCATACGCCGTCGAAACCCAGCTGGCTGGCTACGAACTCGCGGTCGATCGGGTAGCTGGTGCCGGCTAGCGCGGCCGCGCCCAGCGGCAGGCGGTTCACGCGGCGGCGGCAGTCGCGCAGGCGTTCCACGTCGCGCGTCAGCATTTCCACATAGGCCAGCAGGTGGTGGCCGAAGGTGATGGGTTGGGCCACCTGCAGGTGGGTGAAGCCGGGCATGACCGTCTCGGCGTTCTTCTCGGCCAGATCCAACAGCGCCGTCTGCAGCTCTTCCGCCAGATCGGCCAGCGTGTCGATCTCGCCACGCAGCCACAAGCGGATGTCGGTGGCGACCTGGTCGTTGCGGCTGCGGCCCGTGTGCAGGCGCTTGCCGGCATCGCCGATGCGGTCGGTCAGGCGCTTCTCGATATTCATGTGCACGTCTTCGAGGTCCAGCGACCATTCGAAGCGGCCGGCGCGGATATCGGCCAGGATGGCGGCCATGCCGTCGCAGATGGCCTTCAAGTCCTCATTGGACAGCACGCCCACGCGGTTGAGCATCTGTGCATGGGCGAGCGAGCCCTGGATGTCGCACTCGGCCAGCCGCTTGTCGAAGGAAATGGAGGCCGTGTAGCGCTTGACCAACTCGGCGACGGGTTCGGAAAAGCGTCCCGACCACTTCTTGGCGTTCTCGTCCTGCATGCTGGATATCCGGTGTTGAAGGTTGAATGCCTGGATTATAAGGGAATGGCAATTTTGCCGCAGCGCCGCAAAAAGGAACGCGATACCCTCATTTATGCGCTTTCAATCCATTGACACAGCGCAACATTATTTGTTCGCCGTGAGAATGAACGGTGCGGCCATTTGCCGCTCCAAGGGCCGTAAACGTTTGATTTTACGTCGATGGGCAGGCGGCAGCATACGGGTTTGCCGCGCGCAATGGCATCGCTGCCACAAATTTGTTGCGTTATCTGATAGTTACTCGCGCGCGTGGTTATAATGCGGCGGTTCGCGTGGCCCGGCCGCGCTGCGATGGCATAGATACGATGAGCAAGGATTACAAGCAGAGCAGCAGTAGGAAGCCCAGCAGCAAGGGGGGTAGTGGCGGCAGCTCCGTCCTCACCGGCCTCCTGATCGGCCTATGCATTGGCGTGGGCGTCGCCGTGGCGTTTGCCTACTATATGAAGAACCTGCCGACGCCGTTCGGCGGCAAGGGGGCAAATACCAATGCGACCCAGCAGCCGGGCTTACCTGGCGCGGCGGCGCAGCCAGCCCAGGCCAACGCGGCACCCGGCGCGACACCGGCGGCCAGCCCCGCTGCGCAGCCCCCCGCCGCCAGCAGCGAGCGCTTCGATTTCTATAAGATGCTGCCCAGCGGCGGCGACGATAAGCAGGCGGCAGCGCAAAAGCCCGGCGCGGCTCCCAAGCCTGCGGACGCTACGCCGCCCGCCACGGTCCAGCCGCCGAAAGGCATCTATCTGCAGGCCGGCGCCTTCCAGCACGAGGAAGATGCAGACAACCTCAAGGCCAAGCTGGCCATGCTGGGCGTCGAGGCCAATATCCAGACCACGGAACTCAAGGACGCCGGTGTAGTCCATCGCGTTCGGGTCGGGCCCTTGAATACCGGCGAGGAAGTCGACCGCGTGCGCGCCGAACTGCGCGTCAACGGCATCGAACCCTCGGTAGTGAAAAACTAAGCAGCTCGATGCCGGCCCCACGGCGTAAACACATATAACAGGAGTCACCATGCGGATTACATCGTTCCTTGGCCGTGTCGTTGCGGTCGTCGGCCTCGCAGCTGCTGCCTTGCTCGCACACGCCGAGGTCAAGCCAGGCGTCGATTTCGACTATATGGCCCAGCCGCAGCCGACGGAAACACCGGGCAAGATCGAGGTGATCGAATTCTTCTGGTTCGGCTG
>JAFAKZ010000037.1 GCA_019234745.1 Burkholderiales bacterium | reverse complement strand
GGTGCGCCGAGCTTTACAATCACACCACATCTTCGATGAATACGGAGGTCAAGGCCATCGCCAACGGCGAAAAGGGCCTGCTGAAGTGCATCTCCAGCTCAACGGGAAAATGCTACTTTCTGATTGGCGACCTGAATGGGCAGGGCCTAAGCCCCATTGCCGTTGCGGCTGGGGCTGAGGCTACCATCGACCTGGGGAAGGAACCGGTGTCCATATGCCTGAGAACGATCGACGAGAGCCCATCGTACTGGATATCCTGTCGCAATGAAGGTTGGGTGCTCGGCCCGAAAGGGCTGGAAAACATTCATGCGCCGAAAGCGCATACTTGACACTGCGATGGCGCGTTTATAGGTTGAGCTTCGAAGCGCTCAGCCCAACCTACGCGCCCCAATAGACCAGATGCATGCTGACATAGCCTGGGACCACCCCAATCCCTTCACGCTTCCCCTCGTGCCAGGCGCGGACGACATCGACGGCCTGGGCCACACCAACAACGCCGTCTACGTACGCTGGTGTGAGCAGATAGGCTGGGCGCATTCGGCGGTCCTGGGCCTGAATCTGGACGATTATCGCCGGCTCGACCGCGGCATGGCGATACGGCATGGCGCCTACGATTACATCCTGCCGACGGCGTTGGGTGAACAGCTGCTGCTGGGAACCTGGCTGATGGCGGGCGACAGCCCCCTAACAATGCGGCGCCGCTTTCAGCTGCTGCGCCTTTCCGATGGAAAGACGGTGCTGCGCGGGCAATGGGAACTGGTGTGCATCGAGCTCTCCAGCGGCCGCGCCAAGCGCATGCCGCCGGAGTTCTGCGATGTATATCTACCGGCCATGGTGGCCGGCGGTGGGTCTAAGCCCTAGGCGGCTTCCGCCGTTTCCAGCGCCGGGTAGTCCGTATAGCCCACGGCTGTGCCGCCGTAGAAGGTCGTGCGATCGTAGGCGTTTAGTTCTGCGTTCAGCTGCAGGCGCTTGGGCAGGTCCGGGTTGGAGATGAAGTAGCGTCCAAACGCGATGGCATCGGCCTTGCCGCCATCAACAGCGGCGATGGCGTTGGCGCGCTCGAAGCCGCCGGCGGCGATCAGCGGGCCATCGAATTTGGCGCGGAACAGGTCCAGCGCGGATTCGGGAATGGCATCCACGCCCAAGCCCATGCGCTCGGCCGTGGAACGCGGCTCGATCAGGTGCAGGTAGGCGATGTCGCGGGCCGACAGGGCCTCGATGGCGTGTGTGAACAGGGTCACCGGGTCGCTGTCGTGCATATCGCCGTGCGTGCCCCAGGGTGACAGGCGCACGCCCACGCGGTCCGCACCCCAAACGCCGATGACGGCGTCCACGACTTCCAAGAGGAAGCGCGTGCGGTTCTCGATGGAGCCGCCGTAGGCGTCCGTGCGCTTATTCGTGCTGTCCTGCAGGAACTGGTCAATCAGGTAGCCGTTGGCGCCGTGCACTTCCACGCCGTCGAAGCCTGCTGCCAGCGCGTTCTGCGCACCTTGGCGGTAGGCCGCCACGATGCCGGCGATCTCGTTCGTATCCAGCGCGCGCGGCTGCTCATAGGGCACCTGCTCCCACTGCGCCGTCATGCCCGTAGCCTTGGCCGCGATGGCGGAAGGGGCGAGGGGCAACGCGCCGCCGGGCTGGAATGAACTGTGCGAGAGACGACCCACATGCCACAGCTGCAGCACGATCTTGCCGCCTGCGGCGTGCACCTTGTTCACCACCTTCTGCCAGCCCGCCACCTGCTCCGGCGAGTAGATGCCGGGTGTCAGGGGGTAGCCCTGGCCCGTAGGCGCCACCTGCGACGCTTCCGTGATGATCAGGCCGCCGTGCGAGGCGCGCTGGCCGTAGTATTCGACGGCCAGGTCGGTCAAGGCATTGTGCGGAGCTTCGGCACGCATGCGCGTCAATGGCGCCATGACGACGCGATGCCTGAGGGAGATGGCGCCCAATTGCAGGGGGGTGAACAGCTGCGAAGTCATGTCTGCTTCCTTTCGTTAAGATGACCAGTCATCTTTAAATTGGTCAAAATTTTTTGGCGCTCAAGGCGCCAGGACCTTGCCGAACGTAATATCGAGAAACTGCTGCATCGGGACACGGCTTTTCTCCGCGCGGGCTCGTATCTGCGCCCCTTCCCAGCTGTTGAGGAGGAAGGCCGCCAGGGCGTCAGGCGCGATGGCCGTCGATATCTCGCCCGCCGCCTGCGCTTCGGCCACCGTCTCCGTCATCTTCGTCGCCCAGCTGGCAAATGCGTCGCACACGCCTGTACGTATCATCTCGCTCTGCTCGGACATTTCCGCCGCGAAATTGCCCAGCAGGCACCCGCCGCAGAACTCGCGCCCTTCCACACCTTGCGCCAACTCTTCGAAGTGCCGGCGCAGGCGGACGATGGGAGCCACGGCCGGGTCGCGCAGCGCAGCCTGGCGCGCGCTGGCCTGGTCCAGGTAACGGCGCACGACCTCGGCCCCGAGCGCTTCCTTGCTCTCAAAGTGGTTGTAGAACGAGCCCTTGGGCACGCTGGCCGCATCCGTGATGTCCTGCACGCTGGTGCCGTTGAAGCCCTGCGTGCTTAGCACCCGGAGGCCCGCTTCCAGTAGTTGCTCGCGCACATTTGGTTTTGCCATGAGCTCAATATGACCGGTCGTCTTAAAATTGTCAAGGTGCCGTTCGTCTGCTCCAACCAAGCTTGATTCCTAGGGGAAGTCTTGGATTTCGCGCGGACCGCCCTTGCGACTGCGGCGTAATGCGGCTGCGCCGGATTACGCCCTACCTAAGGCGCGGCCGCGCACCTGGCGCAGCCAGCGGTACACGACGGGCATGCCGACCAGCACGAGCGGCAGCTGCACGATCAGGCCGGAAATGATGGCGATGGCCAGCGGCTGCTGCATGGCCGAGCCTTGGCCGATGGCAAAGGCGAGCGGCAATAGCGTGAGGATGGTGGCTAGCGTGGTCATGGCGATGGGGCGCATGCGGTTCTTGCCCGCGGCGATCAGGGCCTGTTCCAGCGGCATGTCACGCTTCAGGTCGTCGAACTCCGAGAAGTAGAAGATGGCGACTTCCGTGACGATGCCGATGATCATGGTCATGCCCATCATGGCCGAGATGTTCAGCTCGATGCCCGTGCACCACAGCCCCAGGAACACGGCCGACACGGCCAAGAGCGGGATGCACAGGATGGACAGGGCCACGCGGAAGCTCTCATACAGGAACAACAACAGCAGGAACACGAGGCCGGCGGCGGCGGCGAATACGGCGATCAGGCCCTTGAAGGCGATCTGCTGCTGCTCGTACAGGCCGCCTAACTCATAGTACATGTCCTTAGGCAGCAAACCCGGCGTGTGCATGATGCGCTGCACATCAGCAATGGCGCTTCCCAGCGAGCGTCCGCTGATGCGCGCCGTGACGGCGTCCATGCGCTTGAGGTTCTCGCGCGAAATCTGCGGCTGGCCGCTGACGGCCGTGATCTTAGCTACACGCTTGAGCGGGAACAGATGGCCGTCGCCCGCGCGGATGGGGAGCTTGCCGAGGTCTGGCTCGATGGCACGCTGCGCCTTGGGAATGGCCACGCGCACGCCGACCAGCTTGGGCCCGTGCTGGGTCTGCGTAGTGACGATGCCGCTCATATAGCTGTCCAGCGCCTGCGAAATATCGTCCGCGCTCACCCCTTCCAGGGCAGCTTTGTCACGGTCTACCTCGATCTCCAGTGCATCACCGGCCGGGTTGATGCCGTTGCGCGTATCGACCACGCCGGGGACCTTGGCGATGGCTGCCGCCACCTTGCCGGCCGTGGCCTGCAGCGCGTCGGCGTTATCGGAGAACAGTTTGATCTCGATGGGCTGCGGTACGGACGTCAGGTCGCCGATCTCGTCCTCCATCAGCTGCGCCAGCTCCACGTCGAGCCCGACCACGTCCTGCTCGATCTGCTTGCGCACATCGCCCATTACCTCCTCGATCTCCGGGCGTGAGCCGGACTTCAGGCGTACGAAGAAGTCGCCCTCGTTCGCCTCAGTCAGCCCGCCGCCCAACTGCGTGCCGGTACGGCGCGAGTAGGTGTCCACATAAGGGTTGGCGCGCAGGATGTCTTCCACCTGGCGCAGTAGGCGGTCCGTCTCGGTGAGCGAGGTGCCGGGCGCGGCGCGGTAGTCCAGCACGAAGCCACCTTCGTCCATATCGGGCATGAAGCCGGAGCCGACCTTGGTGAAGGCGAATACGCCGGCCAGCACGAGCGGCACGATGAGCAGCAGCACGCGCGCGGGCTTGGCCAGGAGGCGGCCCATCAGCGCTTCGTAGCGGCGATGGCACCAGGCGGTAAGGCGGCCGCCTTCCTCCTGCTCTGCATCACGCTCCGTCAGGAAGTGGTCGGCCAAGAGCGGGATGGCCAGCCAAGCGACGAAGAAGGAGATGATGAGGCCAGCCGCCATGGTCAACGACAGCGCCTTGAAGAAGGCCCCCGTCACGCCCGTGAGGAAGGCGAGCGGGAAAAAGATGACGATGGTGGACGCCGACGACCCTGCCAGCGGGCGGATGAACTCCAGCGCGGCGCTCATCACGCGCCCGTGGTGTGGGCCATGTACGCCGCGCAGGCGCCGCACGATGTGCTCGACCATCACGATGGCGTCGTCGATGATCAGCCCGACGGCGGCTGCCATGCCACCCAGCGTCATGATGTTGAAACTCATATTGAGCGCGTACAGCAGCACCACGGTGGCGGACAGGACGGTGGGCACGACGACGGCTGCAATCAGCGTGACCTTGATATTGCGCAGGAAGGCGAGCAGCACCACGACGGCGAGCGCCGTGCCGATCAGGATGGCGTCGCGCACGCTGGCGGCCGAATCCACCACCAGCTCGCTCTGGTCGTACCAGTTGGCCAGCTTCACGTCTGCGGGCAGGTGGGCCTTGTAGCTGGCCAGGCGCGCTTGTACGTCGTGCGCGATCTGCACGCTATTGCCGCCTGGTTGCTGGTAGATATGCAGCAGCACGGCGGAACGGCCGTCGGCGCTCACTTTGATCCACTGCGGCACCACGCCATCGCTCACACGGGCCACATCGCGCACGCGCACGATGGCGCCGGCCGTCGTCTTCACGGCCGTGTTGCCGATTTGGGCGAGATCCCTGAGGCGCGTGTCTTCCACCACCAAGTAGAGCTTGTAATGGTCTTCCAGGCGGCCGACCGCATTCACCACATTGGTGCTGGCCAACGCCTGCGATACATCCGTAAGTGTCACGCCGTAGGCGGCCAGCTTGGCCGGGTCGACAGACACCTGGTACTCCTCCTGCGCGCCGCCCAGCACGTCCACGCGCGCCACGCCCGTCACGCTGGACAAGAGCGGCCGCAGCTCGTAGCGGGCGATGTCGTACAAGGCTGTCTGCGACTGCTTGTCGGACGTCAGGCTGTAGGCCAGCATGGGGAAGACGGTCGGGTCCATGCGCCGCGTCGTCATCTGCGTGCCGGCCGGTAGTTGCGGCAGGATCTGCGTGATGGCCTGGTTCACCTGGGACGTGGCCATGGCCATATCCGTGTTCCAGTCGAAA
>JAFAKZ010000435.1 GCA_019234745.1 Burkholderiales bacterium | reverse complement strand
GATCAGGCGCAAATAGGCCATGGCGTGCTTCACTTCCTGGCGCTCGAAGAAGCGCAGGCCGCCGTACACGCGGTAGGAGAGGCCGGCCTGGAACAGGGCATGTTCCAGCACGCGCGACTGTGCGTTGGAGCGGTACAGCACGGCCATGTCAGCGAGCGGCGTGCCGTCGCGGTGCAACTGGCGCACTTCCTCCACCACGAACTGCGCTTCCTCGAAGTCCGTCGCTGCCTCGAATACGCGGATCGGGTCGCCCGCTGCCTCGTCCGTCCACAGGTTCTTGCCCAGGCGTCCACGGTTGTGCGCGATCAGGGCATTGGCCGCATCCAGGATATTGCCGTGCGAGCGGTAGTTCTGCTCCAGGCGGATCACCGTATCGACGTGGAAGTCGCGCTCGAAGTCGCGCATATTGCCCACATTGGCGCCACGGAAGGCGTAGATGGATTGGTCGTCGTCGCCCACGGCGAAGACAGAAGCGGGCGTCTCGCCCGGCAGCCCGCCCTTGCCGGCCAAGAGCTTCAGCCACTTGTACTGCAGGCGGTTGGTGTCCTGGAACTCGTCCACCAGGATATGGCGGAAGCGCGTGTTGTAGTGTTCGCGCAAGGCCTTGTTGTCGCGCAGCAGCTCGAAGCTGCGCAGGAGCAGCTCGGCGAAGTCCACCACGCCCTCGCGCCGGCACTGGCGCTCGTATTCCTCATAAAGCTGCTTGAGCTGGCGCGTGTAGTCGTCCCAGGCCTCCACCTCGGCTGGGCGCCGGCCTTCTTCCTTGTTCGCATTGATGAACTGCATCAGCTCGCGCGGCGGGTATTTCTCGTCATCGATATTCAACGCCTTCAGGAGCCGCTTGATAGCCGAAAGCTGGTCGGCCGAATCCATGATCTGGAAGGCCTCGGGCAGACCCGCATCGCGCCAGTGCAGGCGCAGTAGCCGGTTGCACAAACCGTGGAAGGTGCCGATCCACAGCGCGCGCGTATTCACGGGCAGCTGCGCCGTCACGCGCGCCAGCATCTCCTTGGCCGCCTTATTGGTAAACGTCACGGCCAGGATGCCATGCGGCGTAACCTGCCCCGTGCTCAGGAGCCAGGCGATGCGCGTGGTGAGCACGCGCGTCTTGCCCGAACCGGCGCCGGCCAGGATCAGGGCCGGGATGGAAGGCAGCGTGACGGCCTGGAGTTGTTCGGTGTTGAGGCCGTTGAGCAGGGTGGACGACATGGGGCTGTATGTTCGAGCGGGGATGGGGGATTCTAGCGTAGGTTGGGTAGCGCGCAGCGAAACCCAACGGATGTCTGAGAGGCTGTTGGGTTTCGCTGCGCGCTACCCAACCTACAATCCGTTCGCCGAACGACAGATCAAGTACTTAACTACCTGACAGCTTCCATGCCTCGGTTATAATCCCCCGATTGTCTTGGCCAAACGCCCGCGGGCGCTGTTGCATGAACGTATTTTATGAAGAAGGCGGCGACTTCAAGGTCGCTACCGTGATGAGCGAGACCGACGCCAGCCTGCAGGTCGAGGATGCGCGCGGCAAACGCAGCAAGATCAAGGCGCACGATGTGCGCCTGCGCTTCGACAAGATCGCCCTGGCCGACTTTATGCCGCGCGCCGAAACCATGGCGGGCGAGCTGGACCTGGACTTCCTGTGGGAAGTGGCGGGGACGGAGGAGTTCGCCTTCCTCGACCTGGCGCGCGAATACTTCAGCGCCAACCCCAGCGCGCTGGAAAACGCCGCCATGTGCATCCGCCTGCACGGCGCGCCCATGTACTTCTACCGCAAGGGCCGCGGCCGCTACAAGGCGGCGCCCGAGGAAAACCTGCGCGCCGCCAAGGCGGGCATGGAGAAGAAGGCGCGCGAAGCGGCCCTGATGGGCGAGTGGAGTGCCGAATTGCAGGCGGGCAAGCTGCCCGAGGCCCTGCGCGCCCACGTCCGCTCGCTCCTGCACCGGCCGGACAAGAACACCATCGAGTGGAAGGCGCTGGCCGCCGCGGCGGAAGCAGCCCAGCTTACGCCCCTGCGCCTGATGGCCCGCTGCGGCGCCATCCCGGACGTGGAACAGTGGCTGCTGGACGGCTTCCTCACGGAATACTTCCCCAAGGGCACGGGCTTCCCCGTCATCGAGCTGCCGCAGGCGCCCGGCGACCTGCCGCTGGCGGACGTACGTGCCTTCTCCATCGACGACGCCGCCACCACGGAAATCGACGATGCGCTGTCCGTCACGCCGCTGGCTGACGGCAGCACACGCGTGGGCATCCATATCGCGGCGCCGACCCTGGGCGTGGAGGCCGGTTCCACGCTGGAGCAAGTGGTGCTGGCGCGCCTTTCCACCGTCTACTTCCCCGGCGACAAGATCACCATGCTGCCGGACGACGTGGTGGAAGGCTTCACGCTGGCCGAAGGGCGCGAATGCCCGGCCGTAAGCCTGTATGTGACGGTGGATGCCGACCTCAAGGTGACGGCGGCGGAGAGCAAGTTGGAGCGCGTGCATATCGCGGCCAATCTGCGCCATCACGACCTCGACCCGGTATTCAACGAAGAGACGGTGAAGCTGCCCGACGGCGGCCCGGACTACCCCTATAAGAACGAGCTGCTCTATCTGTGGCGCTTCGCCATCGCGCTGGAGATCGCGCGCGGCAAGCACGACCCGAACCGGGTGGAGCGGCCCGACTACAGCTTTGCCATCGACCGCCAGGACGATGGCGGCAAGCGCATTCGCATCTACCCGCGCAAGCGCGGCAGCCCCATGGACAAGCTGGTGGCCGAGCTGATGATTTTGTGCAACAGCACCTGGGGCAAGCAGCTGGCCGACGCCGGCATCCCGGCCATCTACCGCGCGCAGGCCATGGGCCGTGTGCGCATGACCACGCAGGCCGCGCCGCACCAGGGTCTGGGCGTGGCCCAGTACAGCTGGGCCAGCTCGCCGCTGCGCCGTGCCGCCGATTTCATCAACCAGCAGCAATTGCTCGCCATGCTGCAGGGTACAGCACCCCGCTATGCCCCGCGCGACCCCATGCTGTTCGCGGCACTGCGCGACTTCGACCAGACCTACAATGCGTATGCAGAATTCCAGGGCCGCATGGAGCGCTACTGGTGCTTGCGCTGGCTGGAGCAGGAAGGCGTCAGGGAAATCGGGGCCACCGTGCTGAAGGAGAACATGGTACGGTTCGATGGTCTGCCGCTCATGCTGCGCGTGGGTGGTCTGCCGGAACTGGCACGCGGCACGCCGCTGCGCCTGCAGCTATTGAATACGGATTACCTGGATCTGACGCTGGAATGCCGCCTGCTGGAAGCGGGCGAACCCGTCGCCATGCTGGAAGAGGAAGAGGAAACCCTGCC
>JAFAKZ010000173.1 GCA_019234745.1 Burkholderiales bacterium | reverse complement strand
CTGGAAGACGCCGTGAAGGCCGTCAACAAGCTGGGATTCGGCCTGACCATGGGCGTGCATACGCGCCTGGACAGCACGGTCGACACGGTGCGCAGGCTGGCCAAGGTGGGCAACCTGTATGTGAATCGCAACCAGATCGGCGCCGTGGTGGGCAGCCAGCCCTTTGGCGGTGAAGGCCTGAGCGGTACGGGCTTCAAGGCCGGCGGCCCGCACTACCTGCTGCGGTTTGCCTGCGAGCGCACGGTGACCGTAAACACGGCGGCCGTAGGCGGCAATGTGAAGCTGATGGCGGGCGGCGACGCGGACCGTACGTAAGCCGATACGCAGTTCGTAGGTTGGGTAGCGCGTAACGAAACCCAACGATATCGGTGGAATTGTTGGGCTTCGCTGCGCGCTACCCAACATGCCGCCACTGCGCCACGCGTTGAACGAATCGGGGAAGTGCCAGCTACGGGCTTCCCCGTTTTCATATGAGTATGGTATTAGCTTGGCATGGCGTTGCCAGCGCTCGCGCAATGCACAGGGAATTCCAGACCGGAACAGCAACAGGCAGCAGATTGGGCATGGAAGATGTTCCTTTCTGGTCTAGGATGGATTGTCGGTGAAACCTCGTACGAAGGTAGGCCTGTGTTCGATTTCAAAAGCATCAGCCTCAAGCTGAACTTGCTGTTCGTCATGATCGTGACCCTGGTGTTGGCGGGCTTCGGGTCGTACAACTACGGTCGAATGCAGGAGCAGCTTCGGACGGAACGTGCGCAATCCATAGCGCAGATGCTCGACCGTCTTTCACTGTCGCTCCCGGTGGCCGTCTGGAATTTCGATCAGACGCAGGCTGACAGCATCGTCCGTTCCGAGATCAACCGCAATTTTATCCACGCCATCTCCGTCACGGCCGAGGACAAGGTGTTCCTGAGCCTGCACCGCGACGCGGGCGGCAAGATAGACAGCGGCGGCCCGCATGCCGGCGACGGCGACGTCGCCCATACGGCTGAGCTGCGCTACACCACGAACGGGCAGTCGCGCATCGTGGGCAAGGTGTCGATCTATGTATCGGACGCCGATATCGACGAGCTGCTCAAGCGCAATTTCTACCTGATCTGCGCCCAGATCATCGTACTGGACGTGATCCTGGTCGTGGCGCTCTCGTTCGCGCTGCACACGTTCGTGATCCACCCGCTGCGCGACGTGAACGTGGCCCTGGGCGAGATTGCCCGCGGCCGGCTCGATATACAGGTACGCTCGCGCGGTCGCGACGAAATCGGGCAGCTAGCCGAAGCCATGCGAACCATGCTGCAGACGCTCGCCACGGTGATGCGCAAGGTACGGATGTCGACCGAGACGGTAAGCGACGCTGCCGCACAGATCAGCGGTGCCGCCTTGTCGCTCTCGGCCGCCTCGTCGGCGCAGGCGGCCAGTGTCGAAGAGACGAGCGCTTCGATGGAGCAGGTGACCGCTTCTGTCACACAGAACACGGACAATGCCCGGGCGACGGACGCTATCGCCAATCAGAACGTGGTGCAGGCGGAATCGGGCGGCGAAGCTGTGCGCAAGACGGTGATCGCCATGAACCAGATCGCGCAGAAGATTGGCATCGTCGACGATATTGCTTACCAGACCAACCTGCTGGCGCTGAACGCGGCCATCGAGGCGGCGCGTGCCGGTGTGCACGGCAAGGGCTTCGCCGTTGTGGCGCAGGAAGTGCGCAAGTTGGCCGAGCGCAGCCAGAGCGCGGCACGTGAGATCGGCGAACTGGCCAACCAGAGCGTGCACCTGGCCAACCAAGCGGGCCAGCTGTTCGACGTGATGGTGCCCAGCATCCGCAAGACGGCGGCGCTGGTGCAGGAGATCAGCGCGGCCTCGAGCGACCAAACGAACGGCATCGAGCAAATCCACGCCGGTATCGGCCAGATCAGCCTGTCCATGCAGTCCAATGCGGCCGCGGCCGAGGAACTTTCCGCCACGGCGACTGCCATGACAGACCAGGCCGCCGATCTGCGCGAAATGGTCTCGTACTTCAAGACCGAATAAATCAACCCAAGCGAAGTTAGTCCTATGTCTTACGCCATCAAATTCCACCAGACGGGTGGTCCGGAAGTTCTGCAACGTGAAGAGATTGTTGTGGGCGACCCCGGCGCCGGTCAGGTTCGCATTCGCCAGGAGGCGGTTGGCCTCAACTTTATCGACGTGTACTACCGCAAGGGCCTGTACCCCACCTCGCTGCCGTCGGGCCTGGGTACGGAAGGCTCGGGCGTGGTGGAAGCGGTCGGCGACGACGTGTACTTTCTCAAGCCGGGCGACCGTGTTGCCTACGCGGGTGGTCCGCTGGGGGCGTATGCATCAGAGCGCATCATGCCGGCCGACAAGCTGATCAAACTGCCGGACGATATCGGTTTCGACATGGCGGCATCGATGATGCTGCAGGGACTGACAGCCGAGTACCTACTGCGCCGCACCTACCCGGTCAAGGCGGGCGACAATGTATTGATCCATGCCGCTGCAGGCGGGGTAGGGCAGATCGCCCTGCAATGGGCCAAGGCGCTGGGGGCCTTCGTGGTCGCGACAGCAGGTGGCCCGGAAAAGGTCGCGCTGGTCAAGTCGCTGGGCGCCGACGTGGTGATCGACTACAAGGCGGACGACTTCGTGGCCGCCACGCGCGAGGCCACCAAGGGCGCCGGCGTGCAGGTTGTCTACGACGGCGTCGGCAAGGACACCTTTATGGGCTCGCTCGACTGCCTGGCGCCGCGTGGCTATATGGTGAGCTACGGCAATGCCTCCGGCGCCGTACCCGCCATCGAGCCGCTACTGTTGTCGCAGAAGGGCTCGCTCTTCCTGACGCGGCCGACGCTGGGGAGTTACACCAGTACGCGTGCCGAGATGGCCGAAGCGGCCGAAGCACTGTTCGAGATCGTACTGGCCGGCAAGGTGAGGGTGGGCGCCAGCAACCGCTACCCGCTGGCCGACGTGGCCTTGGCGCATCGAGACTTGGAAGCGCGCAAGACGACGGGGTCTATCATTCTGGTGCCGTAGCAGGTGCCGTAGGTTGGGCTGAGCTCTGTGAAGCCCAACACTGCTGCCAGGTAACGAAAATGTTGGGCTTCACGGAACTCAGCCCAACGCGCCAACGCGTCATTCCCGCAAAGGCGGGAATCCAGCGCGACGTTTGGCGTAACGCAAGGCTTGTAAGCGGCCTGCGACCGCTACTGGGTTCCCGCCTGCGCGGAAACGAAGGTCTAGTGGGGTCGAGCGTTGTCGACGTACCAACGGCTGTTACCACCACAGAACCGCACAACTGTACCGGTCAATCGTGCGGGCGAAACGGTAGAATGCCGTATCCCCGCAGCAGCCGGTTCCGCATGTCCTCCGCCCAGACCATCGATCGTCATCCCGCCGGCCTTATCATGCTGCTGGCCGGGCTCGCCATGTTCGGCCCCTTCTCCATCGATACGATGTTC
>JAFAKZ010000563.1 GCA_019234745.1 Burkholderiales bacterium | reverse complement strand
GCCGTTCTTGCCGGCCTCGTCATGCTGACCCGGGTAAGCATCAAGGTCAGCTTGGCTTGGTCAACCGTCGCGCAGATGGGATTCATGATTCTCGAATGTGGCCTGGGGCTCTATTCCCTTGCTGCATTGCACCTGTTCGGTCACTCGTTGTACAAGGCGCATCGTTTCCTGGCGGCCTCGTCGGTCGTGCAAGACGTGCGCCAAGCCCGGATGGCCGGCTCGGCCAATCTCCAGCCATACAGCTTGGTGCTTGCGCCAATCGTGGCCGTCGCCGTAGTCGTTCTGACGCTGGCCGAATGCCACCCGGGCGCCTGGCCCTGGTGGTGGAGTAGCATGTTGGGCTTCGCCTGGGCCTCATTTCTATGGATGCCAATGCAGTCTGCTTTCGACGCATGGCATTGCGCCAAGTTGCTGGCCGTCGGCATCGTGACCATCGCAGGTCTCACTGGCGCCGCCTTGTTGGGGCATCTTCTACCCCTCGACATTCAAGACCACCCTAACGCCGGCCTGGGCATGGTCGCGCTGTTTGGCATGGCATTGCTGTATCTCTCGCAGGCAACCCTGCTCTCAGCGCCCACCGTGGTGGAAGGGTGGCGGCGCTGGAGCTATGCCGGCTATTACGTGGACGAGCGCTTCACTCGCCTCGTGCTTCTCTGGTGGCCCAACCGCTGGATGCCGAAAGTGCGTGTGCGTCCCTATGTCGCGTTGGGTCCCACCCAGGAGCAATCATGAGTCGAGCAACGGCAACCGCCTCATCCTCTACGATCCAATCGGACAGGACATCGATGCAAACCATGATTGGCCGCGCTCTTGCGCGAGAATCCGTCGATCCGATCAGCGTGAAAATCGATCGGGCCTGCGAAGCGGCTTGCCGGGCCATTGCGCCGGCCTGGCCGCTGGACCGCTCCATTGCCGTCAACCCCCATTGGTTCCGAATCGGCATGCCGATACGCCGTGTCGCTGCGCGCATGGCGCTATTGGGGGACATACACGTGTTTCCCTCACGCCGCTACGTGAAGCAAGCCTGGACGAGCGCCCAAGTCGGACCCGCCGACCTTGAGGCTGCGTTGAGCCTGCATGATGCGGGCGCCAATGGTCTATCCGTCGCAAGCTGCCTGGATGCGCTGGATAAGGATTTGGGCTTCCATTGTCTGCCGCTGCTGATCGATGTGCTGGACACAGATCCGCTCAAGGACACGCGCCTGTCCTGGCGCCAGGCGATTACCCACCAGGTCAGCCAGACCTGTGCTGCCTACTTCGACCATGCACAGGCAGATTGGCGTCCGCAGGGCAATCAGTCCCTATACGCCTTCTGGCTCGACACTATCCAGCATGATCATGGCATCGGCACGCTGATGGGCTTGCCCAAGCTCGGCAAGCAATTGAGCAATCTGCCAAGGACTCGCCAAGATGCCGAGCAGTGGGTCATGAAACGCCTGGGGCTGCCCGAAGACGTATGGGCCGACTACCTTGAGGCGGTGCTGCTCACAATCAACGGCTGGGCATCCTGGTGTGCCTACCTGCGCTGGCAGGCGGAGTTGGCGGGGCAGTCCGACGAGCACATTCGCGACCTGTTGGCGATCCGGCTGGCTTGGGGGGTGATCGTGCTCGAAAGTCGCGACGACAGGGAGACGGCGCTGGCGTTTGCCAGGCTGCAGAAGGCGTGGGGCGACGCACATCGGCAAATCACCGCAGCCGAGTCCGCATTGCGGGTAGACGAAGTCTGGCAGTCGGCCCTCGATTTGGCCTATCAAAGGCGGCTGGTGCAACACCTTGCCTACGCGGAAGGCCCCTCGCTGGCGCCGGTTACATACGACGTGCAGGCAGCATTCTGCATCGACGTACGCAGCGAACGCTTGCGCCGGGCACTGGAGGCGGTGTGGCCTGCAGTCCAAACCATGGGCGTTGCCGGTTTCTTTGGACTGCCAATCAGTTACGCCCCGCTTGGCACCGAACTCAAGCGCCCGCAATTGCCGGGCCTGCTTGCGCCATCGGTCAAGGTCACCGACGAAATTATTCTATCCGCATCAACCCGCCAATCTGCCGGAAGGAAAGCAGACCAGAAGGTCGCTCGGGCAAGGCGCGACCGTCTCGCGTTCGCGACGCAGTGGCAATCCGGTACGCGCTGGCCCGGCGCGGCATTCTCGCTGGTTGAAGCAGTTGGCCTGGGCTATCTTGGCAAGCTTTTCTCATGGACCAAACCGGGCGGACAGCCGCGCGCCAACGCCGATCTGACGGGGCTGCCATCGCGCTATCGACGCCTGGCCCGCCCGACCCTTGTGGGGCTCGGCACGGAGGACAAAGTGGCGATTGCCGGCAAGGTGCTGCA
>JAFAKZ010000558.1 GCA_019234745.1 Burkholderiales bacterium | reverse complement strand
CGCCACCATGCTGGTCAGAGTCCAGCTGACGATGTCACCGATGAGGTCCTTCGTGGATATCTCGATGTCGGCGTGCTCCTTCTGAGCCTGTTCGCCAGCCTTTGCAGCAGCCTCGCGCGCCGCAACCTCGGCCTCCCGGGCACTTACTGCGGCCTCGTGGGCCGTGACGGCAGCCTCGTGCGCAGCAGCGATGGCTTCCTCCTTCTTCTCGACTGCTTCGCGCTTTGCCTCCTCGATCTCTTCCTTGTCGATCGTGGCATGATTCGCCGTCTGACCTGAGGCATTGCCGACCATCTTGCCCATTTCGTGTGCCGCGTCCTCGTCCGCCGACCTCGCTTGGGCAGCAGGAGGCTCCGGCGGTGCCAGTTGTTGGTCGGTCGCTGAGGCTTCGTCAGTAGGCGACTCGGTCTTTGCCTTCCCACCCCAAGAGTGCTTGGCTATCCGGCCGAAGTTCCTGCCCATCTTGTACGGGAGCGACTCAGGCGTTGGAGCGGGCCGGGCGGCGCGTGGCGGCGGTGGCGCCGCCGGTGGCTCGGGAACCTCTGGGGCCTCCGGGGCAACAGGCGTGTCGGGGGTCACTGGCACCTCGGCATTCGCCTTCAGCTCCAGCTTTGCATTTGCATCGCCAAGCAGGAATAGCTTCAAAGCGCCGTCGATTCCCTGCTCCGCAAAATAAGTACCAACCAGCCCCAGGACAATCGCCGCAATCAGCGCAGCCGCCTCTTTTCGCTGCGGCAGGCCCCTGCGCCGCACCAACATCGCAAGGCTGGGCCCCAGCGTGCAGTAGCCGATGACATTGATGTTTGTGACGATGAACAGGATGTACGCGATACGCCAGTTGGTGTGCTGGGCAAGCGCTACACCGGCCAACAGCGTCGACACCACGATGCTCAGCACCAGATAAGGCATGCTGCGGTAGCGCAGCCAGGTATGGCTGAAAATGGGGTAGTTGCGCGCGCGGGTCAGCCAGTTGGCGGCCTGGACGGAGACTTCGGCCGGCAGTGGCTGATCGACGTCGTGGCCGGCATTTGCGGATACAGATGGATTGGTCATGTCCAGTTAGCCTAAGTGCAATTCGGCGCGGGAATGCGCGAACGATGCCTTAGCTTATTCGTTGGCTGCAGGTATGGGGCTGGATGCGATAAAGCATCGGGATGTGGGGACGAATCCCGTCTCGTCCGGCATGAATCGTTACCGAACGATCGGACGTATCTTAACGTTACGCAAGGAAATGCAGGAGCCGCCGCTCAGCCGCCGCAGATTGCGCGCAACAGTTGCCCGTCCAAGGCTGCCCAGTGGGCGACCCACGAATCGCACAGCAGCAGCGCGAGCGCGCTGCCCAAGAGCGCAACCCTCGCGCAGCGGGCGCGCGATACGCCCGCCAGCGCGAGGCCGGCATAAAGGTTGGCCGCTACAGCCAGGGCAAGCAGGATAAGGGCTGCGTTCATGCTGCCAGCCGTTCCTCGACGTACTGGCCCTGGCATAGCGCCAGCGCCTGTTCCAGGTCTTCCATCAGGTCGTCCTCGTGCTCGAGGCCGACCGAGAGGCGCACCAGGTCGTCCGTAATGCCGGCGCGCAGGCGCTCATCCGTAGCCAGGCGGCAATGCGTGGTGGACGCTGGGTGCGTAACCATGCTGCGCGTGTCGCCGATATTGGTGGCGATGGAAATCAAGCGCACCGCGTCGATAAGCTGCCAAGCTGCTTCCTGCCCGCCCGCCACGCGGAAACTCAACACGCTGCCGTGCCCGGTCTGCTGGCGTAGGGCGAGTTGGTGCGCTGCGTGGCTTGGCAGACTGGTGTGGTAGACGGCCTGTACGCCGGGCTGCCGTTCCAACCAGGCCGCCAGGCGCGAGGCCGTGCGTGAGGCGCGCTCCACGCGCAGGTCCAGCGTTTCCAAGCCCTTGAGCAGCAGCCAGGCCGCCATGGGCGAAAGCGAAGCCCCTAGCGTGCGCAAGGTGTCGCGCACGGGGCGCGTCTTTTCCTGCGAGCCCGTCACCAGCCCGCCGAGGCAACGGCCTTGGCCGTCGATATGCTTACCGGCCGATTGGATGACGAGGTCTGCGCCCATGCGCAAGGGGCGCTGCTGCATGGGCGACAACAGCGTATTGTCGACCACCAGCAGGGCGCCTACCGCATGCGCCATTTGCGCGATGCGAGGGATGTCGCCCACGTCCAGCAGCGGGTTGGATGGGGACTCGAGGAACACGAGCTTCACGCGCTCGTCCAGTGCTGCCTGCCAAGCCGCCAGGTTGGATAGCGGCACCGCGCGCGTTTCCACGCCGAAGCCCCCGAAATAGTTGCGGAATGCGCCGAGCGTGGAGCCAAACACATCGCGCGAGCAGGCCACCACGTCGCCCTGCTTGAGGTAGGCCATGCCGATGCCGGTAATGGCGGCCATGCCCGAGGCGAACGCCACGCCGCTTTCCGCCCCATCCAGCGCCGCGGCGCGGGCTTCGAAGGCTTGCACCGTGGGGTTGGTGAAGCGGCTGTACACATTGCCCGGCGCTCGGCCCGTAAAGCGGGCAGCAGCGGCCGCCGCGCTCTCATAGGTATAGGCCGACGTCATGGCAATGGGTTCGCAATGCGAATCCGCCACGTCGAAATACTGGTTGGAGCGGATGGCTAGCGTTTGCGGATGCATGACGGACCTCGCGGATATGAGGGTTGCGATGTCGGCAAAAGGGGATTGCCCTTACGCCGAACGCTCTACTGCCAGATGAACCGATGTGCGTCGTTCGGCCCCAAGGAACAGGCTCAACACGCTCGCCAGCATGGTCAGCACGAACAAGGTGGCGATGGCAGGCTGGTAGCTGCCGAAGCGGTCGAACCCGGCTGCGCCCAGTTGCACCGACAGAAAGGCGCCGAACTGGTGGCAGGCAAACAAGGCGCCGAACACCTGCCCCTTGATCCGCGCACCGTAGCGGTCGAGACAGAAGGCCGACGTCAGCACGACCGTGCCCAGGTAGCTGGCACCGAACACGATGGCGAAGCCGAAGGTCGACACGACGCGGGTCTGGCTCAGCAAGAGCAGCATGGCCACCGAGCGCACCAGGTAGAAGCCCGACAGCAGTAGGTGCTTAGGCAGGCGCATCGCGAGCCAACCGGCCGCCACGCCGCTTACCAGCTCCAGCACGCCTAGCATGCTCAGCGACAAGCCCATGCTGGCGCGGTCCACCCCACTGTCCTGCCAGAACGGCACCAGGTGCACGTCGATCAACGCCATGGTGGCACCGCAGCCCATAAAGCCCAGGGCCAGCACATAAAAGCCCGGGTCGCGCATAGCGCCATGCCAATCGCCACGGCTTTCCGCAGCGGCCTGCACTTGTGCAGGCGGTGCCATGCCTGCCGCCCACCAGGTCACAGCAGCTAGAGGGGCAAGGAACACCATGCCGACCAGGGAGAAGGCCGCCTGCCAATCGAGGTGGCCTTGCAACCAGAACCACAGCGGCGACAGCGCGATAAAGCCGATGGCCGTACCATTGGTCACCACTGCGTACGCAATGCCCTTGCGGCCGTCGCTGAATAAGCGGTCGACCAGCACGCCCATGGGCACATAGGTCATCGCCGTTAGCGCAACCGCCGCCAGGCCGCCGTAGAGCAACACGAACAGGCCGAAGTTGCTGGGCAGGAGCGCCGCGCCAAGCAGCGCGGCACCGGCCAGCACACAGCCGATAGAGACGGTGCGCATGGGCCCCATGCGGTCCGCCAGGGCCCCCACAAGCGGCGCCGAGGCACCACCGGCCAACATGAAGAGCGAGGCGGACAGCGCGAAGTCGCCCCGGCCACGGCCGAAGTGACCGGCGATGGCCGTGAACCAGACCTGGTACACGCCCTTGATGGCACAGGACAGGAACATCACTAGGAAGCCCAGCGCCACCAGCCAGGCAACCTGGTTGCGCACGGTCTTCACGCTGCCTCCCGCTCGAACTCCCTGCTGCACCATTGCTCATACATGCCGTCGTACATGCGATAAAACAGGCGGCAGGTCAGGTCGACGGCGGCCAATGCCTCTTGCTGCATCACCGCGGTCGTACACAGGCGCGTAACCAGGTTGAGGCCCTGTTCCACGTGGCCGACGTCTTCCGCCTGGTGCACGGAGAAGAAGGCAAGGTCATACTCCGAAATGCCGTACACGCGACCCAATAAAGTGTGGCGTGCTTGGCCGGCTGCCGTCTCCAGGTTCTGCCCTTCGCTGGCGATCATCACGGCAGCGGCGCCGATGTGATAGCGCGCCGGGTCTTTCACGGCCGCCATGCGGTAGTGGATCAGATCCTGCGTAGCCGGCAACGGGCGCGCCGCGTCGCGCGTGGCGTCGTCGATACCCAAGGCACGGATGAAGCGTTCCATCAGCACCACGTGGTTGTCGCTGCGCGACAGGCGCCCCGTTTCTTCCTCATAGGCATTGATCAGCAGCGCCCGCTTGAAACTGGGCTGCGGGCAGAAGAAGAAGAGATGCTCGATATAGGTCAAAAAGTGCTTGGTGAGCTGGTAGCCCTGCAGTGTCACGCTGCGCAAGAGCGGCAGGTTGGGCCGCTTCGCATCGAGCAGCAAGGGGAAGATCGGGTGCGACAGCGTGAGATGGCGCTCCAGCTCGTCGCGCAGGGCTTGCCTGAACTCGTCCCGTGGCATCAGCATGATACGCCCTCCCCTTCCAGTTGCAGCCGAAGCCGCTCGGCCAACTCGACAACCGATTGGCGCATGTAGTGACCACGGTGCACGCGGCCGTTCACGCGTGCGTAGTCCTCCACCACACCCCAGGTGCTGAAGCCCATCTGCTGCCAGAGTCGGTGTGCGCGGGAGTTCTCGCGCACATCCAGCTCGAACTGCTCCACACCCAAATCGTGGGCGCGCGCGACGATCTCCGCCAGCGCGAGGCGCAGCAGCCCACGACCGCGGTGGCTGGGGTAGACCACGCCCTTGCTCAATTCGGCACGATGGCGGCAGTTGGGCATGCCGCTCTGCGTCATCAGCACGAAAAAGGCCGGTTCGCTGCCCGCCATACCCATCAGCATATGGGTGTCACCGCCCTGGATGCGACAGTCCAGCGACTCGATAAACCCTGCGGCCGTGTGCTGATCCAGCGGCTGCGCATAGCCCAGGGTTCCACCCTCGGGCACGGTGGAATTGATCATGCGCACGATGCCGGCCACGACCACTGGCGACAGAGGTGGGTTCCACATCAGGCGATAGACGGCGGTCGGCGGGATGACAGCGATGTCGTTAGGCATGGGGCACTCCTTTCAGTGTGTTTTTATCCGTGTTTTTTTATTGGTATTTCACGCACAGGCTATTGCGCTGCGGCCCCGTGTTCGAGATCATTTCCTGCCGATATTGGAAAAAAATCTGCCATGGGTCGCCTGCAAGCGATACGACGCGCTTATTTCCTCGTCCTACCCGATGTACACTTACTCGACCTCTCGGGGCCGGCCCAGGTTCTCTATACGCTGCCCGAGCTGGAAATCTCCCCCACCGAGGTAGTCTTCGTCGGCCCCGTGGCCAAGGTGCGCAGCTACCAGGGGCTGCAAATGGAGGTACAGCCGCTACCGCGGCGGCTCAATAGCGACGATGTCCTACTCGTTGTAGGGCTTAAGCTGACACACGCTCGGCTCACCAGCGAGGCCTGGCACCAGGCGATCGACTGGCTGGCGAAGACGGATTTCGGCGGCGCTACCGTGTGCGGCGTGTGCACCGGTACCTTCCTGATGGCACAGGCGGGTTTATTGGACGGCCGCTGGTGTACGACGCACCACGGCTTTCTCGACCGCCTAGCGTCCACAACGCCCAATGCGCGTGTCGTGGCGAACCGTCTGTTCGTCAAGGATGAAAATATTGTGACATCGGCCGGCGTCGCTTCCGGCATCGATATGGCCCTGCATATCGTGGCGGAACGCTATGGCATGCCCGTGGCGCTGCGCGTTGCGCGCGAGAACGTGGTGCACTTCCGCCGCCTGGGTGGCGACCCCAGCCTCAGCCCCTTCCTGCGCCATCGCGAGCATCTGAACCCGGCCGTGCATATGGCGCAGGATCTGCTCTCGGAAAGCCCTGCCGCGCCACCCACCTGCAATGCCTTGGCGCAACGCTGCGGCGTAAGCTATCGCCAGCTCGCCCGCCTGTTCCAGCGTGAAGCGGGCATCAGCATCAAGCAGTACCAGTTGGAATTGCGCATCGATCTGGCACGACGCCTATTGGCCGATACCGCACACAGCATCGAACATATCTCGGAACTAGCCGGCTTTTCCAGCGCCCAGGCCTTCCATAGTGCCTGGCGCACGCGCGAGACGACCTCGCCCTTGGCTTACCGCCGTACCATCGAAAGCAAGGTGGAAGACTGGTACCCGCTCGACGAGCCGGGGGAAGGCTCGTTGTACTAGGGAGCCTCCGATTAAGTACCCGGGATCGCGTTTGCCCGGATTTCCCACGACCGTGCAACGTGGACCTTGGCCTGATGCAAGGCGAAAGGAGCGCAGTGTATTCGCAGGGTGCATTGCGCGGCGCTTAATGCACCCTACCAATGCTGAGAAAATCCAGGCAACCTGCGCCTATAGACATCACGTAGCGACGGGAACCTGCCCCGCCCCCAACGTTGGCCCCTCGATCACATTCAAGCGCACCCGCCCTTCGCGGCAGGCGTTGTGGAAGTCAGCTTCGATGGCGTCGAGCACTTCGGGCCCACCGGGTGTGACATGGACGACGCCGCAGGCGCGATTGCGGCCTTCGGCCTTGGCGACGTAAAGCGCCATGTCGATCAGGTTGACGGCACGCTCCCAGTCGAGCCAAAGCAGCTCTTCCGACAAGGGGAAGTTGGCGAAGCCGATGGAGACGGTGACGGGAATGTCGGTACTGCCGTAGCGCACCGGCGTGTCGGCGATGGCGCGCAAGAGGCGTTCGGCCAGCTTGTTGAGTTGATCCAGCGGCATGGGAGCGAGCGCGGCCAGGAATTCCTCACCGCCCCAACGAACAACGAAATCCGAACCACGCGTGGCGGCCTGGATACGGTGCGCCACCTCGACGATGACGGCGTCGCCCGCAGCGTGGCCGGCACCGTCGTTGATGCGCTTGAAATGGTCGATGTCGAACAGCAGCAGGCCGCAATGCAGGGCACCGCGCTCCACGCGCGTGCGTATCGCTTCCTGGAAGTAACGGCGATTGTAGAGGCCGCTTAACGGGTCGCGTTCGCTCGATACCTTGAGCAGTTCGTTGCTGGCCTGCAGCTTGAGGTTGGCGACACGAGCCTTGCGGTAAAGCAGCGCGATCACGGCCAGGCCGACTGCCATCAGCGCAGCACCCAGCACGTAAATCCATTGCATGAGCGTACGGTTCTGCAGTTCTGCGGCCTTGAGCTGGTTCTCGCGGTTGAGCAGCGCAATCTGCTTTTCCTTGCGCTCCGTTTGGTAGCGCGTATCCATTTCCAGCAGGGCCTTCTGGCGGTCCCCCTCGTAGATTTCCTTCGCCAGCTTGCGCTCGCGGTGGTATTGCTCGATGGCGCCTTTGTAGTCACCAGCGCGCTCCAACACCTCGCCGTACTCGCTCAGCAGCTCTTCTTGCTGCGCCTTTTCGCCGGTCTTGTCGTAGAAGTCCACGGCAGCGTCCATCTTGGCCTTGCCCTCGGCCATATTTCCCAGCCCGATCAGGGCTTCGCCGGCATTGAGGTTGGCGACCAGCGCACAGGTCACGTCCGCCACGCTCTTGCAGGCATCGACTGCGGCGCGCGCCTCGCGCAATGCGTCCTGGTAGCGATGCCGCTTGAGATCCATATCGCTGAGATTGGTCAAGGTGATGGCGATGCGGTCTTCCGCGCCCGACTGCTTGGCGAAGCGGATCGCGTTATCCATGGCCTGCCGTGCTGCATCCGGCGACTTTTCGCTCAGGATGCTGGCGCGCATAGTCCAAGCGTCGGCCAAGGCTCCTGGATCGGCCAGCAGCGTGGCCGCATCCACCGCCTGCTGGCTATGGGCCAGGGCCTTGTCGCGCTCGCCGACCGAGTTGAACAAGTCAGCCATTTGGTCGTTCACGTGGATCTCCCGCACCAGGCTGTTCATGCGCTCGATCAGATCGGCCGTCTCTTGATAGACGGCCAGCGCATCCTTGAAACGCCCCTGCTGCTTGGCGATACCGGCACGCACCATGCCGATGTAGTAGCGCAGGACGTCGTCCGTATCCTTGTTCGTCAAGCGGTTGGCGCGCTCGATATGCTCGTTGGCAGAGGTAACGTTGCCCGCCGTCCAGTCGTCATTGGCAAGTATCATCTCGGCGCATGAAATGGCGACCGGTGTACCACGTCGGTCCAGCGTCTGTGCGAGCTTGGCCACCTCGGCATGGCGGCCGAGGTCGCCCATGAACACGCCGCGCAGGGCCTGCAGGCGCAATTCCTGGGGAGCAGACTCCGGCGTCGTCGTCAGCAAGGTGTTGGCCAAGCTGAGCGCCTTGGCCGGATTGGAGAAACCTTGGAATTCGATGGACTCGATCTCGCCCGCAATGCCGGGGTCGATTGCGCCCACCCCCGCCACCGTCGCAGCGGACAATAGCAGGCAGGCCAGACAAGCGGCGAAGCGAATTAAACGTTGCAGTCCGGGCATTGGTCTCATCGGTTGTTTCAAAACGGCCCAAGAGAAGCGATGGTTGCACTGGTATCGCTTCACAGGCGCCCGGCAGCTTCTCGGGTGCACGGTACCAATATAGGTCGTGCAAGTACGGATGACCCGCATGTAGGGGATTTCCCGTACCCACAAAAACACGATTTTCCGTGTAGCGGCTTTACCTGTGCAACCACTATGCGACAGTTTCCCCCCCTATTTTGCGCCCCCTGCAACAAGCTTGATGTCCAAGGGCACACCTTCCTTGCTGGCTGAGACGCTGCCCGGCGCCCCAACAACCAGGCGTGACGCCAATTCTGGCGCCGCCTTCAGCAGTTCGGCCTTGGCGGCATCGGCCCGCTGCTGAGCCAGTGCATGCAGGGTACCATCGTCGATATGCTTCTGCTCGCCCGCGATCATTTCGTCGCGCATGCCCAGGTAGCGTGTGCCGTCGTCCTTGGTGGAGAGCAGCTTGCTCGCCAGCGCCAACTTGCCAAGGCGCTGGCCGTATACGGCCTTGACGGCGCTGCGCGTGGCCGGGTCGTCGAAATCCGGTCGGCCGATGGGCAGGCCCGGCTCCAGCGCAATATTCGCCGCATGGTAGATGTCGCCATCCACGCGCACGCGCGCCAGGGCGTGGCCATCGATATTGGGGTCGTAGGTGCCGGCCAAGTCCAGTTCCAGCCGCGGACGCTTGCTCAGCTGCTGGGCTAGGTGCTGTAGCTTTTCCCGCTCGGGAGGCGATACGGCGGATTGTCCCGGGTCGAAGCTGATGGCTTCGAAGCTTTCGTGCCCCATCAATTTGGCCAGCGCGCGGAATGGCGCCGTGGCGACCTTCTCGATCACCGTGGCAATAGCCTGGCCAATCAACCGGCCATAGCTGAACTGTGGGTCGTCCAGCCGCCCCGTCACGGGCAAGTCCAGGTCGATGCGGCCGTCACTGTCTTCCAGCAGGGCAACGGCAAGGCGCAGCGGAAGATGCTTGAGTCCGGGCTTATCCACCTCCTCGCCCAGCTTGATGGACTGGATCACCACGCGGTTCTGGCCGTCCAGCTGGCGGTTCTTCAGCGCGTAGCGCAGGTCGACGTTGAGGCGGCCGTCTTCCAAGCGCCAGCCGGCAAAGGTCTCCGAGTATGGGTCCAGGCTGTTGATGGGGATGTTCTGGAAGCCCAGTACCAAGATGCTGTCGTCGGTCAAGGCAAAGGGCGCTAATGTGCCGCGCACCTT
>JAFAKZ010000550.1 GCA_019234745.1 Burkholderiales bacterium | reverse complement strand
CTCGCGCAACTGTGCCTCGCCAAGGCGCGGCGGCGTGGCGTATGCCATGAAGCCGTCGAGCCAGGATCTGCGCTTGCGGATTTCGTCGCTCACTTTGGGCACTCCGATGCCGGGGGCCTCGTGATTTTGGTACGGACGGGCCGGGCCGTGTCAGCCGCCCGGCCCGTGACGCTCGATCAGGGGGTGCCGGGGCCGATGGTGCGGGCGAGGAGTTTCTCGACGCGGGTCCAGAAGTCGACGTTGGTTTCGAGCGCCAGCCAGCCGTGGCCTTCGTCCTGGTAGACAACCCATTCGACGTCGTGGTTGTGGTCCTCGACGGCGCTGCGGAAGGCCTCGCCGTGCTTGAGCGGCACGCGGTGGTCCCCGCCACCGTAGGCGAGCAGCAAGGGCTTGTTGATACGCGAGGCCAGCTTGATCGGCGAGGTCGCCGCGAGTTGCGCAGAGTCCTTCTCGCGGTCGCCGATCATCTGGGGCATGCCGTATTCCTTCCAGGCGTCGCTCGCGTCGCTCCAGTTGATCGAATACATCAAGTCGATATCGGTGACGCCAACCCATTCAAAGCCGCAGCGGTAGCGATCCGGCTCCTTGGCCAGACCCATCAAGGTGGCATAGCCGCCGTAGCTGGCACCGCCGATGCAGACGCGTTTCGGGTCGACCCAGCCCTTGGATACGGCGAAGTCCATGGCGTCGGAGACATCGTCCTGCATCGCCAGGCCCCATTGTTTGAAGCCGGCGCGGAACAACTCGTTGCCATAGCCCGTGCTGCCGCGGAACTCGGGCTCGATGACGACGTAGCCGCGCGAGGCCAGGAACTGCGCCTCGGCGTGCCAGGACCAGTCAGCCCAATGCGTGCCGCGTTCCCATGGACCACCGTGGACAAGCACGACGGCCGGCCGGTTTGCTCGCGCCGGCCCTGGCGGATGGTTGATCATCACCGGGATGCTCATGCCGTCACGCGCCTTGAAGCGCAGGAGTTCGCGCGGTCCCATCTGCGCCGGGTCGATCCAGGGGCGCGAATTGATCAATGCCGTGAGCTTGTGTTCGGCGCGGTCGAAGCGGTAGTAGACCGGCGGTTGGCGATCCGAGCTTGAGACGACGAGCACCGAGGCAGCGCTGGTGCAGGCCGTACACGTGATCTGGTTGATTGTGGTCGGCAGCAGCTTGTCGATTTCAGCCTGAAGCGCCTTGAACTGTGAGTCGAACCAGTAGCTGCCCTGGGCGTCGCTTTCGAACTTGATGCCGAGCAGGTGGTGGGTCTCCTCGTCGACGACGGGGCCACCGATGAAGTCGAAGTCGGGCATGCCGATCAGTACCTGCGGCGCGGCACCGGGCTTGGCAAGGTTCAGGCGTGCCAGTACTTCCGTATCGCTCTTGTGCTCCGGGTCCAATGCGATGAGGAACAGGTAGCCGGGCACGTAGGCCGTCAGCGCTGTCGAGTGGTGGCCCTCGCCCGTAGAGGCGTCGCCCTCGCTGAGCGTGCGCCAGCCATCACCGTCGGGCAGTAGCAACGAAGACCTTCCCTTGTTGATCGTCTTGACGGCAATCACCTTGCCCTGTGGATCGGTCCACCAGTAGAAGGGATGGGCCGGCGGGTTGTCGATCACGCCGCGCTTGGCGCCGCTGCGCGTGTCGAGTCGGGCCAGCTGGATGGCGACGGGCTGCCAGTTGGCATCGTATTGATGATCCTCGACGATCACGTCGTCGCTGCCGTCGCGCAACACGTTATGCAAACGCCAGTGCCAGGGCAGGGTGCGGTCGGCGATGTGTGTGCCGGTCGAATCCGGCGAGTCGGCGCTGTAGATCAATGCGTGCTTGTTTTCACCTGTGTCATCGATGGCCCAGAGACCCGGCCAGATCGAGGTGTTCAGGCTTGCATTGCCGTCCCAAGCCGTGTAGACGAGGCGGTGGTCGTTGACCCACTGGATGCCGCCGACGTCGACATCGCTGAAGCCGGCGATCAGGCGCGACTTCGCGGGCGCGTCGATGTCCACGATGGCCAGCTTGCCGCGCATGCCATCGGTGGTCATGACGACGGCGAGGCGCTTGCCGTCGGGCGACAGGGCGGCATTTCGCCACTCGGCCGGCTTGAAAAAGGCATCGAGGGTGGGCGGAGCCGCGCTTGCGGTGATGGCACTCGACATCGCGATCGATACCGCGACGATGAACGAGCTCAATTTCATACCCGGCTTCTCCCTTGTAGATTTGCCGGCCGAGTATCACGGTAGTCCATCGGCCTATCATGGCGGGTTCACC